>DVOV01000127.1 GCA_018713375.1 Candidatus Scatomorpha stercorigallinarum
GTGCGTTGCTTCGCTTCGCTCGCGGCACTAACGATCATCATCCCGGTAGCGGCGCGAGCGAAGCGAAGCCAACCGCGGACGGCGGTGTGCAAAGCCATCCGACACCGGGACGACCACCTGAAAGTCAGTCAACACCCATACTAACGGGCAGATTTTACCTCCCGACAAGCACCAAAGCGGTTTTCTCTTTGGAGTCTGAGGGGTTTCTTTTTGACAAGACAAAAAGAAACCTCTCAGAAATGGGCCGCAGGGACGTCAAGTCCCCGCATCCCCGTCGCGGCGTTTCTTTTTGCCCTCATGGCGGAGGAAGGACAGTGCCGCGGGGAGGCTGCCGGAGCCGCCTTTTTTGATGATGCGCCCGAGCACGATCTCGTCCAGCATCCCGCCGATGAAGGGGGCGATGGGCAGCAGCTCGGCGGGGTCGCCGCCGCGGTCGAGATATGCGCGCGCGATGCGCCCCAGCTCGTCGTTGTCTATGAACGGAGCGATGGGCGCGAGCTCGCCGGGCTTGCCGCCGCCGTCGATATACTTGCCCGCCAGGCGGCCCAGCACAGACTCGTCCATGAACGGGGCCAGCGCGGCCAGGTCGCCGGGCACGCCGCCGCCCTCCATCAGCGCCTCCGCCGCCCGGCCCAGGGCCTCCTCGGGCAGGAAGGGCGCCAGCGCCGGCAGGGAGTCGGGCGCGCCGCCCAGCTCCAGCGCGCGGCTGACGGCCCGGCCAAGGTCGCTTTCATCCAGGAATGGCGCCAGCGGCACCAGTTCTTCCAGCTCGCAGCCGTCCTCGATGGCGGCAAGCACCAGCCGCGAGATGTCCGCGTCGTCCAGGAATGGCGCCAGCGGCACCAGCTCTTCCAGGCTGATGCGCCCGCCGCGCTGCTCGGCCTCGTCCTTCGTGCGCTCAAAGTTGCGCTTGGCCTCCGCCGGCGGCAGCAGCGGCGCCACCTCGGCCAGCTCGTGTACGGTGAGCGGCGCTTCGCCCTCGGCCATCGCGCGCTCTACCACACGCGCTTCGTCCGAGCCCAGCAGCTCGTCCACGCTGACTCCGAGAATGGCGGCCAGCTGGGGCAGCTTGGCGATGTCGGGCATCGTCTGGCCCCGTTCCCAGTTGCTGACGGCCTGGAAGCTGATGCCCATGGCGTCAGCCAGGCCCATCTGCGTGAGCCCCGCGTCCTTGCGCAGCCGCGCGATGGTGCGGCCGATCTTTGACATGTCGAACATATTATCGTACTCCCCTTTGCTGTCATTATAGCTCAGCTCCTTCCGGCTTACAAGCACAGTGTAACGCCCGGCGGCGGCAAATGACAGCAAGCGGCAGTTGAATACGCGCGATTCAACCGCCGCTTGACCGGCCAGCGGCCGGAGGCAGTTGCGCTGCGCGCCGGTCTACGGTGGAGTTTGCGGAAACTTATAACAGAAAAGCCGGGGAGCGAGAGCTCCCCGGCTTTTGCTTTACGCGACGTAAAAGCCTCCCCTGCGCGGCAGGGGAGGCAAGGGGACTTGCCGCAACTCAGCGGTGCGGGCGAAGCCAGGCTGCGGCGGCCAACGGCCGCTGGTATTCGCGCTGCGCGCCTCACTAACGGATGTTATCCGCTGGCGAGGCGCGCAGCGCATCTGCATCCAAACGCAGTTTGGTTGGAGTCTGAGGGGTTTCTTTTTGACAAGCCAAAAAGAAACCCCTCAGTATTGGGCCGCAGGGGCTTTCGTCCCTGCATCCTGCGCCTGCGCGCGGAGGCGCGCCGTATCCTGCACGGCGCGGGGCAGCCATTCCGCCGAGGCGTAGTCGAGGGGGACGACGTATTCCTGTATCCTGTCGCCGGGGGCCGGGCGGCGGATGTCCGGCGGGATGTAGTCCAGCCCCGCCTCGCGCAGGGAGAGCGCGCCGCCGCTTATCCAGCCGACGGCCTGCCCGTCGCAGTAGAGGCAGTAGCAGCCGAACATCTTTTTCGCGCGCACGTCAAGGCCGCGCAGGGCGTCGAGCCAGGTGCGGACCTCGCCGCTCATGTTGTCTGCCATGCGCACCTCCTTCCCGGCCATGCCGGTATAAGCAAAAGCCCCCTCCGGGGAGGGGGCTGGATATGTCAGTCCTTGCTGTCCACGATCAGGCCGTAGCCGCCGTTCTTGCGGCGGTAGACGACGCTGAAGGCGTCGCGCTCGTCCGTGTTGCGGAACACGAAGAACTCGTGCTCGAGGAGGTTCATCTGCAAAATGGCCTCCTCCACGCTCATCGGCGCGATGTAGAACTTCTTGTTGCGGACGATCTTGAATTCCTCTTCCCCGGCGTCCTCCGCGGGGACGTTGAAAGGTTTGATCTCACGCTCTATCGCACCGTCGCGCAGCCGTTTTTCCAGGCGCGTCTTGTTCTTGCGGATCTGCCTCTCGATGCTGGCGACAGCCGAGTCGACGGAGGCGTACATGTCGCTGGTGAGCTCGCTTACACGGTAGAACATCCCGCTGTTCTTGATGGTGACCTCGGCCAGGAAGCGGCCCCGCTCGGTGCTGAACGTCACATAGGCGTCGCTCTCCGTGCGGAACAGGCGGTCGATCTTGCCGATCTTCTTTTCGGCGTAGGCCCGCAGGTCCTCCGAGGCGTCCATCTTCTTTTCCGTGAACGTGAACTTCATTGGTTTCAGCTCCTTCCGGCATATGATGGGTATTGCCGATTACATAATAACACATCCCGAGCGAAAAAAGAAGGGGTTTTCGTAAACTTTATGTGTATATCGTGCAACCCGGCAGGGCGGTGCTCAGCCAGAGCAGCTCCGTGCGTGAAATGCCCGTGTCGGAAAGGTCAAGATAGTCGAGGCCGTTGAAGCCCTCCAGCACGCTGAAGTCCTCTATCTCACAGCCGGTGAGTATGAGCGTGTTCAGCCGCGGCAGGCCCTCCAGGACGGACACGTCCGTCACGCCCGTGCCGCTCAGGTCGAGCGTTTGCAGCCGCTCGAGCGAGGCGAGGGCGCTGATGTCCGTTATGTCCGCGTTGCCGCCGAGGTCCAGCGCCAGCAGGCGCGTGAGCGAGGAGAGCTCGCCGATGTCGCCAAGGCCGCAGTTGGAGAGGATGAGCTCCGTGAGGCCCGTCATCTGGCCCAGGCCCGCGATGTCAAGGCCGGGGTTATCCGAGAGGTCGAGCTGCGTGAGGCCCGTCAGGCGCTCGATGCCGTCCAGGTCGCGCACATTCTGGCCGGAGGCGTCCACCGCCGTGGCGGCGGGGTCGTAGAGGCCGTCGCCCAGGGCCACCTGCAGCAGCTCCTCGGTGACGAGTATCTCGCAGTCCGGCAGGGCCTCGCGCAGGGCGTTCACGCCGGAGAGCGTGAGGTCGGCGTTTTCCTCGATGTCCAGCCGGCGCAGGGAGACAAGGCCGTGCAGGGCGCTGAGCGCGCCGTCGCCGATGCCCGTAGCGCGCAGGCCGAGCTCCTCCAGTGCCGTGAGGCCGGCGAGGGCGTCCGTCCCGCCGAGGGCGTTTTCGGAGAGGTCGAGATATTTGAGCGAAGCGAGGCCGGAGAGGGCGGCGATGGAGCTGACGCTGTTGGCGGAGACGTCCAGCCGCTCGAGCGTGCTGAGCCCCATCAGCGGCGAAAGGCTCGCCACCTTGTTGCCGGAGACGTTGAGATCGCGCAGCGCGGAGAGACCCACGAGCGGGGAGAGGTCGCTGATCTCATTGCCGGAGAGGTCGAGCGACTCCAGCTGCTCGCAGACGGCGAGCTGGGAGATGTCGTCGATGCCGCGGCCGGAGAGGTCGAGCTCCGTCACGTCGGAGGTGAAGGTGACGCCGCCGAGCGTGATCTCCACCAGCTCCACCGTGGGCTCGTCGGAGATGACGGCGCAGCCGGGCAGGGCCTCCTGCAGCTCGTCGAGCTGCTCTTCCGTGATCTCCATGCCGGAGATGTCGAGCGTGGTGAGGCTCGTGAGCGCGTGCAGCGGCGTGTAGTCCGTCACGCGGTTGCCGGAGAGGTAGAGCGTGCGCAATCCGGTGAGCGCGCGCAGGGGGGAGATGTCCTCGATGTTGTTGTCCTTCAATGTGAGGGAGGTGAGGCCGGTGAGGCGCGAGAGGGCGGAGATATCGCTGATGGCGCAGTCGCTGAGGCTGAGCACGCGCAAATTTGAAAGCGAGCCGATGGACTCGAGCTCGGCGTGCGTGAGGGCGGCGCCGGAGATGGCGAGGCTCTCGCTCTCGGGGTCCACGCTCTGGCCGCCGATCGTGAGCGAGCCGTCCTCCTCGCCGGCGGACTGGTACTGCTCGAGCAGGGCGGAGGCGTCCGCGCCCTCGTGCGTCAGCAGCCAGCCGGAGAGCACGCTTTCGGCGGCGGGCTGGTCGCCCAGCGCGGCGTGGCAGCGGGCCAGGAGCACGACGGCCTCCTCCGTGTCGTCTATCCGGCGCGCGGCCTCCAGCGCGTCGATGGCGGCGGCGTAGTCGCCGTCGATGTAGAGCTCCATCGCGCGGCTGTAGCTCTTGTCGTAGTCGCCGCCGCCTCCGCTGAGGAGTATTACCAGCGCCACGACGATAATGGCCACCGCGGCCAGCGAGGCGAGGGCGATGTAGGCGTATTTGCGCCGGCTCTGGCGGCGCTCGCCGCCCTCGTCGCGCCCGCGGGGAGGGGGAGCGGACGCGCCGGTGCGCGCCGGGGCCGTGCGCTCGCCGCCGCGCTGCTGATAGCCGCCCTGGGGCTCGCGCCGGGGCGGCTGCTGATCCTGCACCGGCCGGCGCTGGGGCTGCTGGGAGGCCTGCGAGGGCCGGCGCGGCTCCGCTGCCGGGCGGGAGGGCTCCTGTACGCCGCGCCGCGCCGCGCCGGGCTCCTGCACGGGCCGCCGGGGGGCCTGGTCGCCAGGGCGCTGCTGATAGGCCGCGCCGCGGCGGGGGAGGGGCTCGGCGTCCCGGTGAACGGGCGTGTCCGCCGGCGCATCCGCCGCCATGAAGCGGCGCGTCTCCTCGCCGGCGTCCTCCGGCAGGGGCTGGGCGGGGACGGCCGGGCGGTCCGCCGTGGCCTCCACGTCCTGCTCGATGAACCTGCGCAGCTCCTCGGCGATGGAACCGCCGCCGGCGGTCTTGAATTCGCCCATGTGCTCGGCCATGTACTGCCTGGTTTCGGCGCCGAGGTCGTCAAAGTCGTTATATGAGCTGTTGTTGGTGTTGTTCTCCATCTTGTCCTCCGTGCCGGGCATCAGAACGCCCAGCCGCCGTTCCTGAATATTTCCACGCGCTCCCCGGAGGCCGTCACGCCGGTGACGCTCAGGTCCTCGGAGCCGATCATGAAGTCCTCATGCACCATGGAGTCGTTCACGCCGAGGGCGCGCAGCTCCTCAAGGCTGTATTTGTCGTAGTCGCGGATGTTGCTCGAATAGCCCCTGCCGAGCGCGAGGTGGCAGGCGGCGTTTTCGTCGAAGAGCGTGTTGAAGAACATCACGCCGCTGTTGCGGATGGGGCTGTCGTAGGGCACGAGCGCGCACTCGCCGAGCATCGCCGAGCCCTCGTCCATACTGATGAGCTGCTTCAGCGCGGCCTCGTTCTTCGCCGCGTGTACTTCTACGGCGCGGCCGTTTTCAAAGCGGACGCTGAAGTCCTCTATCAGCACGCCCTGGAAGGAGAGCGGGCGCGTGGAATAGACGATGCCCTCCGCCTCGCCGGCCTTCGGCGTGATGAACACCTCCTCGCTGGGGATGTTCGGGTTGGTGAGGACGCCGTTTATCCTTATGCGCTCGCCGCCGCCGATGAACTGCGCCTCGGGTATGAGGCCCACGCGGAAATCCGTGCCGTTGGCGGACCTGTATTCGAGTGCGACAAGGCCGAGGGAGTTGAGGTGCTCGCAGCGGGAGGCGAGATAGGCGTCGTGCTCCACCCAATTCTGTATGGGGTCGCCCTCCAGCGCGCGGGAGCAGGAGAGGATGGCCTCCCAGAGAGCCTCCACGGCGCGGCCCTTCGGCAGGGAGGGGAAGACCTTCTTCGCCCACTTCACGCCGGGCACGGCGGCGATGCACCACTGCTCGCGGTTCTCGCGCGCGTCTATGAAGGGCTTGAGCACGGCGTAGCGCGCCTGCATGCCCTTGGCGTACTTGGCCTGGTTCATCCCGGCGAGGCCGTCCGGGTCGTCGCTTATGATGTGTATGCGGGCGGGGAGGGTGTCCGCCTGCCAGCGCTGCTTGGCTATCTCCCAGTCCTTCACCTCGCCGAGGCGCTTCACGCTCTTGTGCCGGACATTCAGCTTCGTGAGCGGCTGGTGCTGCCAGACGACCTCCACCTCGGCAGCGCCGGCCTTATAGGCCTCGTCGGCCACCATCTCCACGAATTCGGGCTGGTCGAGCCCGGCGTAGACCATGACGCTCTGCCCCTTCTGCACATTGGCGCCCGTGCGGACGATGAGCCTGGCGTAATTCCTGAGTATTGTCTTTTTCATTTTTATCACCGTTACCTTAAATTAATCTAAAGTTTAACTTATGTTGATATGGCTCGGATTTTGTGATAAGATATTCGTCGCGCCGGGGAGCGCGCCGTATCGGATATAATATCACACTTTCCGGCCCGTGTAAATCTCCGCAGAAGCCATCTGCGGGAAAGGAAGTCATAGACAATGCAAAATACCGAAAAGACCATGGAAAAGCTGGTCGCCCTCTGCAAGAACCGCGGCTTCATCTACGCCGGCAGCGAGATCTACGGCGGCCTTGCCAACAGCTGGGATTACGGCCCGCTCGGCGTGGAGCTCAAGAACAACATCAAGAGGGCCTGGTGGAAGAAATTCGTGCAGGAAAACCCCTACAACGTGGGGCTCGACAGTGCGATACTCATGAACCCGCAGGTGTGGGTGGCATCCGGCCACGTCACGACCTTCAACGACCCGCTCATCGACTGCAAGAGCTGCAAGAGCCGCCACCGCGCGGATAAGCTCATCGAGGACTGGCTGGCCGAGAACCCGCTGGAGGGCGTCTCGGCCGAGGCGATGTCCAATGAGGAAATGGTCGCCTTCATCCGCGAGCACAATATCCCCTGCCCGGTCTGCGGCAAGTGCGACTTCACCGATATACGCAAGTTCAACCTGATGTTCAAAACCCACCAGGGCGTCACCGAGGACACGGCCAGCGAGGTCTATCTCCGCCCGGAGACCGCCCAGGGCATATTTGTCAACTTCAAGAACATCCAGCGCACCACCCGCAGGAAGATACCCTTCGGCGTCTGCCAGATAGGCAAGAGCTTCCGCAACGAGATAACCCCGGGCAACTTCATCTTCCGCATCCGCGAATTTGAGCAGATGGAGCTCGAATTCTTCTGCGAACCGGGCACGGACCTCGAGTGGTTCGCCTACTGGCGCGGCTTCTGCCGAGACTGGCTCACCGGCCTGGGCATGAGGGAGGAAAACCTCCGCCTGCGCGACCACGACCCGGCCGAGCTGGCCTTTTACTCCAAAGCGACGACGGACTTTGAGTATTTGTTCCCCTTCGGCTGGGGCGAGCTCTGGGGCGTTGCGGACCGCACGGACTACGACCTCACCCAGCACCAGACCCACTCCGGGCAGGACCTCACGTATTTCGACCAGGAGAAGGGAGAGCACTATGTGCCCTACGTCGTCGAGCCCAGCCTCGGCGCCGACCGCGTCACCCTCGCCTTCCTTGTGGACGCCTACGACGAGGAGGTCGTGGACGAGGCGAAGAAGGACACGCGTGTCGTGCTGCGCCTGCACCCCGCGCTCGCGCCAATAAAGGTCGCCGTGCTGCCGCTCTCCAAGAAGGAAGTGCTCTCCGGCCCGGCGCGCGAGCTGTACGCCGAGCTCTCGAAGGACTTCATGTGCGAATATGACGACACCGGCTCCATCGGCAAGCGCTACCGCCGCCAGGACGAGATAGGCACGCCGTACTGCGTGACGCTCGACTTCACCACCGTCGGCGACGACAAGACCGAGGCCGACCACTGCGTGACCGTGCGCGAGCGCGACAGCATGCAGCAGGTGCGCCTGCCCATCTCCGAGCTCAAGGCCTACCTCGCTGAAAAACTTGCCTACTGATAAAAAATGAACTCACCACGCATTGCGGCGGGGCGGCTGCGGGAACACATCCCGCTGCTCTCCGCCGCGGCGAGCTTTGCCTTTGCGCTCGTGCTCGCCTTCGCCGCCGCCCTCATCGAGGAACAGGACATCGCCGCGGCGACGCTCTACGCCTTCGGCTGCTCGCCGCAGGCGCTGGCGACGGAGATATTCCTCGCCCTTCTGATCTGCGCGCTCGGCTGTTTGGTGAAGAGCCTCTTCGCCGCCGGCGTGTTGACGGCCCTGGCCGCGCTCGCTCTGGTCACGGCCAACTATTATAAGACGCTCATCACCTCCACGCCGCTCTATCTGGCTGACCTCAATCTAATCTCGCGCCTGGGCGGCATCGTGGAGCTCAACAGCGCGTCCATCACCGTCTCGGGCATCACGGTGCTGGCCTTCGTGCTCACCGCAGCGGCGCTCATCGGGCTCTTTTTCGCCTCCCGCGCGCTGAAAATGCCCTACCGGCGCTCGCTGATGACGGCGCTGGCGGCCTCGGCGCTCTTTATCTGCCTCTACGGCGTGCCCGCCTGGGCGGAGGGCTGGTTCTACGCCCCCATGGGCGCTGCGCGCACCTCCGGCACGGCCTATTCGCAGGCCTATGTCAACGCCCGCTGCGGGACGCTGCTGGGCCTCTGGCGCTCGGTGGTGCTCAGCGGCGAGGCCCCGGGGGAGGAAAAGCCGCAGGACGTCACGGACGACCGCACGCCGGAGGAGCGGCTGATCGACGACGCGGAGGCCTTCGCCCTCTCCTATGGGCCCGAAACGGGCGCGGAGGAGCAGCCGAACGTCATCTTCGTGCTCTCCGAGTCCTTCTTCGACGTTACGGAGCTGCCGGGTGTCGAGTTTGAAGGCGACCCCGTGGCGGACTTCCACGCCGTGCAGGAGCAGGGCGTATCCGGCACGTTCTACACCCACACGCTCGGGTACGGCACCTCCAACATCGAGATGGAGGTGTTCACCGGCATAAACAGCCGCTTTTTCGGCTCGGACGAGAACATCTACCAGTGGGACGCCGCACGGCTGCTGGAAACGCCGCCGCTGCCGGCGCTATTCCAGGACGCCGGCTACTACACGGCGTATATCCACACCTTCAACGACGGGATATACGAGCGCGAGGGGCTTTATTCGCAGCTCGGATTCGACGAGATATTCTTCTCCGACGACTTCGCGGCCATAGACCCGGACGCGGCCGCCGCACCGGATTACTGGGGCTACATGTCGGGCAAGATAGCGGGGGAGTTCTACTCCGACGACTACATGGCCGACCTCATCATAGACCTCTATGAGCGCGAGACGGAGAATTCGCCCGTGTTCATCTGGGGCATAACGATGGAAAACCACACGCCCTACACGGCGGACAAGTACGACGAGTACCACTGGCCCTTCGAGAGCCCGCTTGAGGGGGAGGACGAGGGCGTGTTCGCCTCGGTGGTGGAGGGCGCGGCGGACGCCTCGGCCTCGCTGGGGAAGCTTGTGGAGTATTTCTCGCAGTGCGCGGAGCCGACGGTGATAATCTTTTTCGGCGACCACAAGCCGGGCCTGCCGCTCTCGGACAGCGAGACGGTCTACAGCGCCCTCGGCATGTGCCCCGCCAGCGCCGCCGACTGGTCGGCGGAGGACTACGCGCGGATGTACAGCACGGACTATGTCATCTGGTCGAACGACGGACGCTACCTGCCCGCGGAGCCGGGCAGCCGGCTCGACAGCTCCAGCACCACGCTGGGCCTGGCGGCGCTGAACGCCGCCTCCATCGAGCTCAACAGCTGGTGGCGGCTCTGCGGCGCGCTCAGCGAGGCGTACACCGCCTGGCAGTGGCCCTATTTCATCTCCGCGGACGGCCAGGTGGCCGACGTGCCGGACGCGCTGCTGGACGGGGATGGCATGAGGCTGATCGAGGTCGTGCGCGAGCTGGTGGAGAACGGATTTTTCGACGGGGAGGGGCCGGACTTTTCGTACGTCCTCCCGCAATACGGCGTAAACGACACGCCTGAGTGCGTGATATATGAGAACAGGGTGATGGTTGTAAAATGAAGGATGGGTTCCTGAAAGTCGCCGCCGCCGCCCCGGAGATACGGGTGGCCGACCCGGCGTACAACGCCGGAAAAGTGATAGAGAAGATCAGGGAGGCGGAAGCGCTGGGCGTGAAGGCGCTCGTGTTCCCCGAGCTCTGCCTGACGGGTTGCACCTGCGGGCACCTCTTCTATCAGCGCACGCTGACGGACGCGGCGATGGAGGCCCTGCTCCACGTGGCGGAGGCCACCGCGGGCAGCGACATGCTCGCCGTCGTCGGCCTGCCGCTCGCCGTGCGCGGGTCTTTGTACAGCGCCGCCGCCATCGTGTGCGACGGTGAGATCCTCGGCTTCACGGCGCGCAAGAATGTGCGCGGCACCGTGTTCTCCGCGCTGAACACGGGCGAGGTCATGGAAATCGATATCAACGACACGGATTACTGCCACCTGCAGAGCGAGGTCATCTACTGCGCTTACGACGTTCTCGACGGCCTGGCCGTGGGCGTGCAGTTTGCCGCCGACAGGAAGCTTGCCGTGCCGCCCACCGCCGTTCTCTGCGCTTCCGGAGCCACCGTTATCGCCGAGCTGAGCGACGGGCCGATGAGCGTGCAGTCGAAGCGCGAAACGCTCGCCGCCCTGGAGGTGGACACGCAGCGGCTGCACTGTGCCGCCGTCTCCGCCGCC
Organism: Candidatus Scatomorpha stercorigallinarum; assembly: GCA_018713375.1. The sequence continues at coordinate 10,700 of DVOV01000127.1, forward strand.
CCGGGCCGGGGCGAGAGCACCACCGACAAGAGCTACTACGGCCTCTGCGCCGTGGTGGACGACGGCGAGACGCTCGCCGTGAGCGAGAGCGGCTCCGGCATGGCCGTCAGCGAGATCGACGTTTTCAACCTCTGCGGCGCGCGTATACGCGAGCAGACCTACGCCGGCACGGCCCGCATGGCCATCTCTCGCTACGCCTGGGGGCTCCACCTCGCCGAGACCCGCCTCACCCGCCGCATAAAGCGCGAGCCCTTCGTCCCCGAGGGAGGCATGGCCGAGTTCGCCGAGCGCTGCCTGACCATCCAGGCCGAGGGCCTCATCAAGCGCATGCAGTACACGAACTGCTGGCGTCCCGTCATCGGCGTCTCCGGCGGCGTGGACTCCACGCTGGTGATGCTGGCCTGCGCCAAGGCCATGGACCTCTGCTCACTGCCGCGCAAAAACATCGTCGCCGTGACTATGCCCTGCTTCGGCACCACGGACCGCACGAAGAACAACGCCATCACGATAGCGGAGCGGCTCGGCGCGGAGCTGCGCGTGATACCCATCGGCGAGAGCGTGAAGAAGCACTTCGAGACCATCGGCCACGACCTGAACGACCACAGCGTGGTGTTCGAGAACGCGCAGGCGCGCGAGCGCACGATGGTGCTGCTGGACATCGCCAACAAGGTGGGCGGCCTGGACGTGGGCACCAAGGACCTCAGCGAGCAGGCGGACGGCTGGTGCACCTATAATGGCGACCAGATATCCAACTATGACATCAACGCCGGCATGACCAAGACCATGGTGCGCGCTGTGGTGAAATACATCTCCGAGACGACGGACGACGCCGTGCTCGCCGCCGCGCTGCACGACATATGGGACACCCCGGTGACGCCCGAGCTCCTGCCGATAGGCGAGCAGGGTGAGCTGCTGCAAAAGAGCGAGGACTCCGTGGGGCCGTATATCCTGCAGGACTTCTTCCTCTACCACATGGTGATGCGCGGCGGGAGCCCGGAGAAGGTGCTCCGCCTGGCGGAAATCGCCTTCGAGGGCGTGTTCGACCGCGAGACGCTGCTCTTCTGGCTGAAGAGCTACTGCCGCCGATTCTTCTCGCAGCAGTTCAAGCGCAGCGCCTCGGCGGACGGCCCGGCGGTGATGGGCTTCACGCTCTCGCCGCGCGACGGGCACCAGATGCCCTCCGACGCCTGCAACGCCCTCTGGCTTGAGCAGCAGATGCCGGAAAAATAAACGCGATGACAGCAAACGCCCCGGACCGCGCGCCCGGGGCGTTTTCCCGCGCGCGGAGGGGCAAAAAATATTCCGCGCCCGGTTGCATTTTGCCCGCGCATCTGATATCATTGCCTGCGCGCCAAACGAGAGGGGCACATATTTTCAATACCGATGCAGGGTGACTTAAATTGGACCGCGATAAAACCTTAGACATGTGCAACGGCCCGCTGCTGGGCAAGCTGCTGGTGTTCTCCGTCCCGCTGATGCTCTCGGGCATCCTGCAGCTGCTGTTCAACGCGGCGGACATCATCGTCGTCGGCCGCTATACGGGCACCGGCGCCATGGCCGCCGTGGGCTCCACCAGCTCGCTGAACAACCTGATAGTCAACATGTTCATGGGCCTTTCCGCCGGCGGCAGCGTGGTGGTGGCCCAATATTACGGCATGAAGGCCTGGAAGGACGTGGGCGACACGGTGCACACGGCGATGCTGCTGGGCCTGGTGACGGGCGTGGCCATGCTCTTCGCCGGCATGTTCCTCGCGCGGCCGCTGCTGGTGCTGATGGGCACCACGGAGGACGTCATCGACCAGGCCGTGCTCTATATGCGCATCGTCTTCGCCGGGATGCCGGCGCTGATGGTGTACGACTTCGGCGCGGGCATACTGCGCGCCATCGGGGACACCAGGCGGCCGCTCTTTTTCCTCTTCTGCGGCGGCGTCATCAACGTGGGGCTCAATCTGTTCTTCGTCATCGTATTCAACATGGGCGTGGCCGGCGTTGCCATAGGCACCGTCATGAGCCAGCTCATCTCCGCCGTGCTCACCGTCCGCTGCCTGATGCGCAGCGGCACCGCCTGCCGGCTGGAGCTGCGCGCGCTGCGCATCGACCGCCACAAGCTGGGGCGCATACTGCGCGTGGGCGTGCCCACAGGCATCCAGAGCGTGGTGTTCAACATCTCCAACGTCCTCATCCAGGCGGCGGTGAACTCCTTCAAGTCCTCCGCCATCGTGGCGGCCAACACCGCCGCCAGCAACATCGAGGGATTCGTCTACACGGCGATGAACTCCTTTTACCAGGCGTCCATCACCTTCACCAGCCAGAACGTGGGCGCGCACAAGGTCGAGCGCATCAGGCCCATCCTCTGGTGGAGCCTGCTCTGCTCCACGGTGGCCGGCTGCACCCTGGGCGCGCTGGCCGTGCTCTTCGGCGAGCAGCTGCTGGGCATCTACACGCCGGGCGACGCGGAGGTCATCTCCTACGGCCTCGTGCGGCTGCGGCTCATCTGCCTTACATACTTCACCTGCGGCCTGATGGACGTCACCTGCGGCTCCATCCGCGGCCTGGGCCCCTCCGTGACGCCCACGCTCGTCACCCTGGCGGGCGCCTGCGGGCTGCGCATCGTCTGGATCTACACCATCTTCGCCGCGGACCGCACGCTGTTCACGCTCTATCTCTCCTACCCCGTGAGCTGGGTGGTGTCCTTCATCGCCAACATGGTGTGCTTCGTCATCTTCTTCCGCAACTGGAAGCGCCGCGTGGAGGAGTCCCAGCTGGCGGCGCCGGCCATAGAGGCGCACGGAGTATAAAATAACGCGCCCGAACTCCCCCAGGAGCGGCACGGCCCTAGCCCGTGCCGCTCCTTTTTGCAGCCAAAAACGAGCAGAGCAGGCTTTGCGCAGATGCGGGTCGTGTTGACAAAAAGACACCCAGCATTATAAACAGAAAACCAACCGCGACAGAATGAGTGAGAGGTGACTTTTGCAAAAAGTCGCCGCGGACGATATGCCGTCCGCGGCGACGTGGTGCCGGTGACGGGGGTCGAACCCGTACATCCTTGCGGATATGGGATTTTAAGTCCCAGGTGTCTGCCAATTCCACCACACCGGCAAGCGCTTATTATGTTATCACCCGGCGCCCTGCGGTGTCAAGCGACATTGGCTATTGCGATTGGCAAAAGCTATGGTATAATATCTTATTATCGCAATTGCGGACGAACGTCTTTTATTTTTACCGGGAGCTGCTGATGAGATACGCCAGATGGGACATACCGGACAAGGGTCCGGAGATACCGCCGGAGCTGCTGCGCGCGGGCTGCACGCCGCTGCTGGCCGCGCTGCTCGCGCTGAAGGGGCTGGACACGCCGGAGGCGGCGCTCAGCTTCCTAGACGGCGGGGAGGAGGCCCTGGGCGACCCCATGCTGCTGCCCGACATGCCCGCCGCCACCGCCAGGCTGAAGCTGGCCCTTGAGCGCGGCGAGCGCGTGGCGGTCTTCGGCGACTACGACGTGGACGGCATCACCTCCGCCTGCATGATGACGCTCTATCTCCGCTCCCGCGGCATCGACTGCGAGCCCTATATCCCCGACCGCCTGGAGGAGGGCTACGGCCTGAACATGGCGGCCATCGACGCCCTGGCCGCGCGCGGCGCGCAGCTCATCGTCACGGTGGACTGCGGCATCACCGCCCGCGAGGAAGCCCGGCACGCGAAGGAACTGGGCATGGACATGATAATCACCGACCACCACGAGTGCATCGCCGACGCGCTGCCGGAGGCCGTGGCCGTGGTGGATCCCAAGCGGCCCGGCAGCCGCTATCCCAACAGCGGCCTCGCCGGCGTGGGGGTGGCCTTCAAGCTGCTCTGCGCCGTGGAGGGGGACGCCGGGCGCGTCCTTGAGCGCTACGCCGACCTGGTCGCCGCCGGCACGGTGGCGGACGTGATGCCGCTCACGGGCGAGAACCGCTATATCGTCCGGCGGGGGCTGCAGATGCTCGAACGGCCGGAGCGGCCCGGCCTCCGCGCGCTGCTGAACGAGAGCGGCGCCGCCGCCCGCCACCTGAACGCGGCCACCATCGGCTTCACGCTGGCCCCGCGGCTGAACGCGGCGGGCCGGCTGGGGCGCACGGCCGCCGCCGTGCAGCTGCTGCTGACGGACGACGCCGCGGAGGCCGAGCGCTGCGCCGCCGAACTCTGCCGGCTCAACCGCGAGAGGCAGGAGCTGGAGCAGGGCATCTGGGCGGACGCGCACGAGATGCTGCGCCGCTCGCCGCCGGAGGGGCCCATCGTCCTCGCCTCCGAGGACTGGCACCAGGGCGTCATAGGCATCGCCGCTTCCCGCCTGGCGGAGGAATTCGCCCTGCCGGCGGTGATGATCTGCCTCAGCGGCGAGCTGGGCAAGGGCTCCTGCCGCAGCTACGGGGGATTCAACCTCTTCGACGCGCTGACGGCCTGTGCGCCGTGGCTGGAGGGCTTCGGCGGGCACGCGCTGGCCGCCGGGCTGACGATAAAGCGCGAAAATGTGGACGGTTTCCGCGCCGCGCTCGCGGAATACTATAAGAAAGCCCCGCCGCCGCAGCCGGCCGTGCTCGCTTGCGAGCTGCGCGTGGAGGACCCGGCGCTGCTGACCATGGACTGCGTAGCCTCGCTGGAGCGGCTGGAGCCCTACGGCGCGGGCAACCCGCGGCCCACGCTCTGCATCACGGACGCGCTGCTGGAGCGCGTGACGCCCATCGGCGGCGGCAAGCACCTGCGGCTGCGCATCGCCAAGGGAGGCGCGGCCTACGACGCCGTGATGTTCTCCTGCCGGGAGGAGGAGCTGGGCGCGCGCGCGGGCGACCGCGTGGACGCCGCCTTTTTCCCGCAGGTGAACGAATACCACGGCGTGCGCTCCGTACAGCTTCTGATGACCGCCCTGCGGCCGGCGGACACGCTGCCGCTCTGCCGCGAGGTGCTGGGCGGCGCGGAGGGACTGGGGCCCTGGGAGGGCTCCGACCTCTGCCCGCAGCGGGCGGATTTCGTGCAGGTATGGCGCTGGCTGGAGCGGCGCGGCGGCGCGGCGGAGGGGGACATCGCCGATGTGGCCCACTGGCGGCCCGGTGGGATGCACCCGGCGAAGCTGCTGCTCTGCCTGCGCGTGATGCGTGACGTGGGGCTGGTGGCCGCCGTGCTCAACGGCACGGCGCTGAGCATACGGATGCTGCACCGCGAGGGCAAGGCCGACCTGGACGCCCACCCGCTGGTGATGCATCTGCGCAAGCTGAGACAGAAATACTCGGAAGGGAGATGAGACCGTGGCGGAAGAGATAAAAAAGTCCAGTTCGTATGACGACCGGATCATCCCGGCGCCGCCGGCGCCCTCACCGCTGAACGCCGAGGAGTGCTGGCACGACCTGGAGGAGCGCATCAGGACCGGGAACAATTCGATAGACCTCGACCGCGTGCGTTCGGCGTATGAGTACGCCGCGGCGGCCCACGCGGACCAGAAGCGGCGCGACGGGTCACCCTATGTGACGCACTGCATCGCCACGGCGGAGATCATATACACCGAGCTGGGGCTGGACGAGGAGAGCATTATCGCCGCGCTGCTGCACGACGTGATAGAGGACACGCCCGCCACGCACGAGGACGTGAAGAAGCTCTTTGGCGCGACGGTGGCGGACATAGTCGAGGGCGTCACCAAGCTGACGCGCGTCCAGTGGACCAGCCACGAGGAGGAGCAGGCGGAGAACCTGCGCAAGATGCTGATGGCCATGGCCAAGGACATCCGCGTCATCCTGATAAAGATCGCCGACCGGCTGCACAACATGCGCACCATGGACTATCAGAGCCATGAAAAGCAGCTCGTGAAGTCCGCGGAGACGATGGAGATCTATGCCCCCATCGCCCACCGCCTCGGCATGCAGAAGATAAAGTGGGAGCTTGAGGACCGCTCGCTCTACTACCTCGACCGCGAGGGCTATAACGAGATCACCGAGGCCCTCTCCAGCCGCATGCCCACGCTGCGCGTGTTCATGGACAAGGTGGAAAAGCAGATCGAGGAGCGCCTGAGCTCCGAGGGCGTGACCGCCAAGGTCTACGGCCGCATCAAGCACATCTACAGCATCTACCGCAAGATGTTCGCGCAGCAGCTGGACATAAACGGCATATTCGACCTCTGTGCTTTCCGCGTCATAGTGGACACCATACCGGACTGCTACAACGTGCTGGGCATGATACACGACATGTACAAGCCCGTGCCCGGTCGCTTCAAGGACTACGTCTCCACGCCCAAGCCGAACGGCTATCAGAGCGTGCACACCACCGTCATCGGCAGCGAGGGCATACCCTTCGAGGTGCAGATACGCACCTGGGACATGCACCTCACGGCCGAGTACGGCGTGGCCGCTCACTGGAAGTACAAGAGCGGCGAGCAGGGCGTGAAGGAGGGCGACGAGGAGAAGTTCGCCTGGGTGCGCCGCCTGCTGGAGGCCCAGCAGGATTCGGACGCCAGCGAGTTCGTCCACGACCTGAAGATAGACATGTTCGCCGACGAGGTGTTCGTGTTCACCCCCGGCGGCGACGTGATAAACCTCCCCGCGGGGGCCACGCCGATAGACTTTGCCTACGCGATACACTCCGGCGTCGGCAACAGCATGGTGGGCGCCAGCGTCAACGGGCGCATCGTCACCTTCGACCACGTGCTGCAAAACGGCGACATCGTGGAGGTGCGCACGTCGAAGAATGCGCCTGGCCCCAGCCGCGACTGGCTGCAGCTGGCCAAGAGCTCCTCGGCCCGCACGAAGATCAAGCAGTGGTTCAAAAAGGAGCGGCGCGAGGAGAACATCCAGTACGGCCGCAGCCTTTTCGAAGCGGAGATGCGCCGCAACGGCCTGGCCATGGCGGACATCATGGACGAGGACGTGCTGCCGGCGATACTGAAAAAGCTCTCCGTGCCCAGCATGGACGAGCTCTACGCCGCCATCGGCTACGGCGGGCAGACGGCCGTGCGCAGCGTCAACCGCGTGAAGGACGAGCTCTCGCACATCCGCAAGCCGGAGAAGCGCACGGTGCTCGACAAGATCAACGAGCAGGCGGAAAAGCGCGTCGCCCGCCCGCAGAAGGCCGTGCACGGCATATTGGTGGAGGGGCTGGACAACTGCCTCATCAAGTTCTCCAAGTGCTGCACGCCCGTCCCCGGGGACGACATCGTGGGCTTCATCACCCGCGGCAGCGGCGTCTCCATCCACCGCACGGACTGCCAGAACTACCTGCGCCAGCGGATGAACGGCGAGGACGACGGGCGCTGGATCCGCGTCAGCTGGGCGGACAAGACCACGGACCTCTATATCACCACGCTGCACATCCTGGCCAAGGAGCGCTCAGGCCTCATCATGGACATCGCCACTGTGCTCAACGCCCTCAACGCCAAGGTGCGCGGGCTCTCGGCGCGGGACGTGGGCAACGACCAGTCAACCGCCGTGGTCACCGTGGAGGTGCGGGACCTGGCCGAGCTGAAAACCATCATGAACCGCATCAGCGCCGTGCGCGGCGTCATTGAAGTGAGGAGGTCGAGCTCGTGAGGGCTGTTGTGACAAGGGTGCGCTCCGCTTCCGTCGCCATCGGCGGGGAAGTGAAGTCCGCCATCGGCAAGGGCTTCCTGGTGCTGCTCGGCGTGCGCACAGACGACACGGAGGCCGAAGCGCGCAAGATCGCCGACAAGATCTGCGGGCTGCGCGTTTTCGAGGACGAAAACGGCAAGATGAACGTCAACCCCAGGGACGCGGGCGCGGAACTGCTCATCGTCAGCCAGTTCACGCTCTACGCGGACGCGAAGAGCCGCCGCCCGGGCTTCACGCGGGCCGCCCGGCCGGAGACGGCGGTGCCGCTCTATGAGCTGGTGATAAGCGAGTGCCGGGAGCGCGGCTTCACCGTGGGGACGGGCGAATTCGGCGCGGAGATGCTTGTGGAGAGCGTCAACGACGGGCCCGTCACCATCATCCTGGATACGGAGGAACTGTAAATGCTGATAAAGACCCTGTCTGTCGGCCATCTGGAGACGAACTGCTACGTCGTCACCGACGAGGCCACGCTCGAGTGCGCCGTCATCGACCCGGGCGCGGAGAGCAACACCATACTCGACTATCTGGAGGACAACCGACTCAAGTGCACGGCCGTGATGCTGACGCACGCCCATTTTGACCACACGGGCGCGCTGGAGGCCGTGCTGGAGGAAACGGGCGCGCGCTGCTATGTGAACGAGAAGGAAGTCGGCGTAAACTACGGCTTCGGGCGGCCCTTCGCGGCGCCGGAGGGGGCCTTCTTCTACTCCGAGGGCGACGAGGTGTGCGTGGGCTCGCTCGCCTTCCGCGTGATGGAGACGCCGGGGCACACGCCCGGCGGCGTCACGCTCATCTGCGAGGACGCGCTCTTCACGGGCGACACGCTCTTCCGCCTTTCCGCCGGGCGCACGGACATGCCGGGCGGGGACATGAAGACCGAGCTGCGCAGCCTGCGGCGCATCGCCGGCCTGCCGGGGGACTACGAGGTCTATCCCGGGCACGCCGAGTGCAGCCGCCTCTCAATCGAGCGCGAGCACAACCCCTACATGCGCCACGCGATAGAGAACCTGTGACATGGCGAACGCGACCGATTACATCGACTGGCGGGGGGACCTCGTCTTCGACGTCTCCCCCTTCAATGAAGTGGACAACCTGCTATTGTGCAAGCTCACTTCGCTGGACTTCACCAGCATCGTGCCCGCGGAGGGGACGATGAGCCTGGCCGAGGCCGCGAAGCGCTATTTCGCGCTCTACGGCGAGGAGGACCGGCGACTGGGCGTGCTGCTCGCGCCCGGCTCGGTGACGATGGTGAAGCACATGCTGCGCAGCGCGCGCTTTTCCCGGCTCGTCCTGGCGGACTATGAGAACCGCGTGGACGAGCGGCGCGAGCTGCAATTCTGCGCCGTGACCGTCCTCTCTCCGGACGGCACGGCCTTCGTTGCCTTCCGGGGCACGGACGACACGCTGGTGGCCTGGAAGGAGGACCTCTACATGGGCTCCATGCGCACCGTGCCCGCGCAGGAGGAGGCGCTGGCCTATCTCTGCCGCGCGGCCTGGCGCTATGAGCGGCCGCTGCGCGTGGGCGGGCACTCCAAGGGCGGCAACCTCGCCGTCTATGCCGCCATGAACGCGCCGCAGGAGGTGCAGCGGCGGCTGCTGGCCGTATACAACAACGACGGCCCCGGCTTCCGCGACGGCGTGGCCGGGCACGAGGGCTTCCGCCGCATAAAGGGGCGCATACGCACGATACTGCCGCAGTATTCTCTGGTGGGCGTGCTGCTGAAAACGGACGACGACTTCGAGATCGTCGAGAGCTGCGAGACGGGCATCGCCGCGCACAACGGCTTCACCTGGCAGGTGAAGGGCACGCGTTTCGTCCGCTGCGCGGACTTCCCCTTCCGCACGCGCGTGTTCAGCGACGCCATGCGCGGCTGGACGGAGGACCTCAGCTATGAGGAGCGGCGCGCGCTGACGGACGTGTTTTTCGACGCGCTGGAGAGCACCGGCGCGCACACGCTGACCGACCTGACGGAGCAGAAGCTGCGCAAGGCCGCGGCGGTCACGCGCGAGCTGCTGGGCCGCGAGCAGAACCGCGAGCTCCTGGCCGACAAATTCGAGCTGCTGCTGCGCGAATACATAGCCAGCGCCAAAAAGGAGCTCCCCCGCGGCAGGATGCGCGTCAAGCGCAGGCGCGGGCAATGAGCGCCGCGGACTGGACTGCATAAACAAAAAAGGAAACGACAGCTTTTAGCTGTCGTTTCCTTTTGGCACGCCGTGAGGGATTCGAACCCCCGGCCTTCTGGTCCGTAGCCAGACGCTCTATCCAGCTGAGCTAACGGCGCACATTCTGCTCTTTCTGAGCGCCTTGATATAATAGCACAGCCGGAAGCGAATTGCAAGGGCTTTTTTAGGTTTTTGGCAAAAATATTCGCGCTTACCTCATCATGGCGTCCGAGATGTTGTCGGCCAGCTCGCCGGCGGCCTTCAGCGCCTTGCCGACGACGTTGGTGCCCTTCTTTTTCGGGGCCAGGGCCATGCCCACGGAGGCGCCGATGGCAAGGCCCATGCCCATGCCCTTGAAAAATGCGGTGTTCATGTTGTGCATCGTTTTCCCTCCCATATTTACTGCGCTGTTATTATGCGCCGGGAGGGGCAAAATATGCCGCGTCAGCCGCTGCCAAGGTTTTCATAGGCCGGCTCCGCGCGCGTGAGGAAAACGTCGCGGCAGAGCGGCTTTGCGCCGCAGGCGGCGCGCGCGGCGGCCTCATCGCTGGCGAACAGGCCGAAAACGGCGCTGCCCGAGCCGCTCATGACGGCGCCCAGGGCGCCGTTGTCCAGCAGCGCGCCCTTGATCTCCGCCACGGCGCGCGCGCCGCGGCGCTCCAGCGCGTCCTCGAACACGTTGTACATGCGCCGGGCCACGCCGCGCAGGTCGCCCGCCTCCAGCGCGGCGAGCAGACCCGCCGTGTCCGGGCGGCAGGCCGAGGCGCGCGAGTCGATGCGCTCGAAGAGCTCCGGCGTGGAGCAGGTGAAGTGCGGCATACAGACGACCACGGCGCAGCCGGGCAGGGGGGCGAGGGCCTGCACTTCCTCCCCGCGGCCGGTCACCAGGGCCGTGCCTCCCTCCACGCAGAAGGGCACGTCCGAGCCCACCTGCGCGGCGATATCCCGCAGCTCCTGCGCGCCGAAATCAGCGCCGGTCAGCTCGTTCAATGCGCGCAGCACGGCCGCGGCGTCCGCCGAGCCGCCGCCGAGCCCGGCGCAGACGGGGATGCGCTTTTCGATGCGGATATAGGCCCCCCGGTCGAGCCCGGCGGCGGCGAAGAAGGCGCGGGCGGCCTTGACGGCCTCGTTTTTTTCGCCGGAGGGGATGTATTTGCGGTTGGTCTCCGCCATGAAATAGCCGCTCTCGCGCAGCTCTACATAGACCTCGTCACAGAGGCCGGAACTTTGCATCACCATGCGCAGATCATGATAGCCGTCCGGCCGCTTGCCCAGAACGTCCAGCGAGAGGTTGAGCTTGGCGCGGGCCTGCACCGTTACGCCGCTCATTGCTGGAAGAGGCGCGGCATCAGCTCCGTGCCGGAGCTGAGGAAGGGGCCGGCTTCGCCGTTGGCCTCGCTGTAGCCGAGGCCGGAGCCGGGCGTGAGCTCGCGGCTGTCGTAGATCATGTACGGCACGGGCGTGGCGCCGTGCGCGCCGTTGTGCATGAAAGTGCGGTGGTCGGAGAGGATGAGCAGGCGGAAGTCCTCCCCGCGCGATCTCAACCCGGCGCAGAGCGGCTTCGCCACGCGCTCGGAGAGGCACTTCACGCTGTATATCTTGTGCTCCAGGTCGTGGTTGTGCGTGGCCTCGTCGGGGCCCTCGAGGTGGATGGCGGCGAAGTCGTGATCGCGCAGGCAGTCGAGCGCCGCGCGCGTCTTGGCCTCGTAGTCCGTGTCCCACTCGCCGGTGGCCGTGGGGACGCTGATGGGCTCCAGCCCCACCAGGCGGGCGATGCCGTGGCAGAGCGGCACGGCGGAGACGACGCCGCCGTCCGCGCCGAAGCGCGCCGGGAAGCTGGGCAGCTTGGCGCCCTTGCCCTCGGCCCAGAACCAGATGCCGTTGGCGGGCAGATGGCCCTCCGCGCGGCGCTTTTCGTTTATCGGGTGGTGTTCGAGCAGGCGGTTGGCCGTCTCCATCAGGTCCAGCAGCACGGCGGCGTTGGCGCAGCCGGCGGGGAGGATGGGGCCTATTTTTTCGTCCAGGTGGTCGTGCGGCGGGGCCAGGACGATGCCCGTGATGTCCGCGCCCTCCTGCACCGCCAGGTGGCGGAAGGAGGAGCCGGGGTGGACGGTGAGGCCCGCCGCGGCGGCCTTCCGCGCAAATTCCGGCTGTGCGAAGAGCCAGGCGATGAGCGCGTCGCTCTCCTCGCCCTCGATGGAGCCGGCACTGTGGGAGACCATGGTCCTTTCGCCGAAGGGCGCCGACTCGTCCCCGCCGAGGGCGACCATGTTGCAGCGGTAGGCGGCGGAGCCGGCGGGCATGTCGATGCCGCTGGCCGCCAGCTCCAGCGGCGCGCGGCCGGAGAAGTATCTGGCCGGGTCGCAGCCGAAGATGGACATGATGGCCGTGTCGCTCCCCGGGGGGAAGCCCTCCGGTATCGTCTGAACAAGGCCCAGCTCGCCGCGCTCGCTGAGCGAGTCGAAAAAGGGCTTTTCACAGGCCTCCAGCGGCGTGCGCCCGCCGAGGGCGGCGATGGGGTCGTCGGCCATGCCGTCGCCTATTATCAGTACATATTTCATGGCAGTTCCTCCGTGGCTTTTTTGATAAGTATAGCGCAGGCGGGCGGAAGTGAAAAGTCCTTTTCAGTTTTTTCTTGAGAAAGCACGAAAATTTACCGAAAAAACTGATAAAGAATTAACAAAATACGCTATTGGGTCTTTTCTTTTTCGCGGAGATGTGCTATCCTTATCAAAAGCTATCGGAGGGAGGTTTTTGTATTGAGCTCCACGAAGCAGATAGACGGCGCCGCGGCACGTGGCCCCGAGGGGGACGCGCACGTGCTTGCGGCGCTGCTTGGCGCTGAGCGGGAAGCGCAGCGCCTGGAGTGCGAGGCCCGCGGGCTGAAAGACTGCCTGGCCGCGCGCATCGAGGAAGGCCGGACGAAGCTCCGCGCGGAGCTGGACGCGGGGGTCCGCAGCGCGGCGGAAGCCGCCCGGGCGCGCGAGCACAGCCGCGCGGATGCGGAGATCGTGCGCATAAACGAAGAGAAGGACGAAAAGCTGAAGGTGCTGCGCGCGCGTTTCCAGGCTGCGCGCGAGGGCTATGTCGAGCGCGTCTTTGCCATCGTGACGGGGCAGACGGATGAATAACGTCAACCGCCGGGCCCTGGATATCACCCTCGCCGTGGAGGCCCGGGCCAAGTACGCCGCGATGCTCTCGGCGGAGGACCGCCGGCGCATCTGCGCGCTCAGCTCGCAGGACGAGCTGGTGGCCCTGCTGGCGCGGTCGGACGGCTGGCGGCAGGCCGTGAAGGCCCTGCCGGCCGTGGGCACGACGGAGGAGCAGTTCTCCGCCGCGCTCGACCAGGAGCTGCTCGCGGACTTCGAGCGGCTCTACCGCACGGCGTCGGACACGTCGAAGGATTTCCTGCGCTTCATCACCCTCGAGCGGGAGCTGAAGGCCATCAAGGCCGCGCTGCGGCGGCTGGCGGCCGGCGGCGCGCCCGCCGCGCCGGAGAGCGCGCTGAACGCCCCGGCCGGGACGCATGACCAGGAGCTGAACCGCCTGCGGGACGCGCGCAGTTTCCCGGAACTCGTCTCGCTCTGCCAGAAGAGCATCTACGGCCCCGCCCTGCGCTCCATGCAGCTGGACAAAAAGACGGGCCTGCCCGTCTATGCCGAGGCCGTGCTCTCGCTGGAGGCGCAGTTCAACCGCGCGCTGGCCAATTACCTGCGCCGGGAATACAAAGGCCCAGGGAAAAACACGCTTATCGAGGCCGTCAGTTTCCGGGCGGACATGGTGAACGTCACCTATCTGCTGCGCCTGCGGCGCTTCAACACGCCGCCGGAGCGGGCCGCGGAGCTGCTGCTGCCGCTGGGCAGCGTGGGGGCGGACACGGCGAAGAAGGTGATGGCCGCGGAGAGCGACGAGGCCGCCATGGAGGTGCTGCGCGCTTCGCGCGTGGGCCGCTGGCTGGCGGGCCTGGGCGGCACGCCGCCGGAGCGCGTGGCCGAAGCGGCGGAGGAGGCCTATTACCGCCGCGTGATACACGGCGCGCCCACGCTGCGCACCGTATATGCGTTTTTGACGCTGAAGGAAAACGAGGCCGCCATGCTCAAGCGCGCGTTCGTCGCGCTGGGCTATGGGCTGAGCCCGGAAAAATACATTTTACAGTGAGGAGGTCGGGATTTGGCTACGGACAGGCTGTTGAGGGCCACGGTAACGGGCCCGCTGAATGAGCTGGATGCCGCTATCTGTAACCTTGTGCTCGACAGGCAGTTCCACCCGCTTCAGGCGTCGCGCTTCTTCCGGGGGCGCACAAAGTCGCCGGACACGTCGGACGACGGCCGCCTGGCGCTGGACTCCGCCGTCGCCCTGATGTCGAAACTGGGGGTGGAGCCCGCCTTTGCCGAGTTCAGGGACAGGGGCTACACGCCGGAGGACTGCGCCGGCTATGTCTCGCGCGTCTCCGCCGAGGCGGCGCGCGTGCTCGCGCAGAAGAACGCCAAGCTGAGCCTGGCGGCGGACGACGAGGCGCTGTGCGCGGCGCTGAAGCCCTATGAACAGCTGCCGGTGGACATCGGCGAGCTGCTGGGCGCCACGCACATGACGGTGTCCTTCGGCTCCGCGCCGGAGGAGGACTGGCCGGACCTGGCCGCGGAGGCCGAGCGCGAGGACTTCATCTACCTCTTCCGCATGGGCGCGGAAGATGGCAAGGTGCGCTGCGTCTATGTGACGCTGCCGGACGACGAGCTGCGCGCGGCTGAGCTGATGCGCGAGTACGGCTTCGAGAGCGAGGAGCCGCCCAAGGGCGCGGGGCTCACGGGCGTGCCCGCCCAGCGCATAGCGGAGCTGACGAAGGACGCGCAGGCGGCGCGCGAGGAGGCGCAGAAGCTCTCTTCCGCCACGGACGGGCTGCGCGAGCGCGAAAGGGAGGAGCTGCTGCGGCGCTACAGCTTCCTCAAATATCACAGCGAGATGTGCGCCCTGCGCTCCTACGCCAGCACGGACGGGCGCAAGTTCTGCCTCATGGGCTGGGTGCCGGAGGACGACGGCGAGGGCTTTGCCGCCGCCGCCAAAGCGCTCGGCTGCACCTGCGACTATGAGGAGCCCGGCAGGCACGACGCGATGGACGCGCCGGTGAAGCTCTCGACCGGCTTCTTCTCCCGCATCTTCCTGCCCTTCGTGGAGATGTACGGCTACCCCGCCTACGGCGAGCCCAACCCCAGCATCTTCATGCTCATCACCTACTGCCTGCTCTTCGGCGTCATGTTCGGCGACGTGGGCCAGGGCGCGGTGCTGATACTGGTGGGCCTCTACATGTTCAAAAAGCGCGGCATGTGGCTGGGCCGCATACTGGCGGCCGTGGGCTGCAGCGCGGTGCTGTTCGGCTTCGTATACGGCAGCGTGTTCGGCAACGAGCACATCCTGCCCGGCTTCAAGGTGCTGGAGGACAGCAACTCGATGGCGATACTGCTCATCGCCGTGGGCGCCGGCTGCGTGCTGATACTCATCAGCGGCATCTTCAACATCATCACCGGCTTCCGCCAGCGCAATTACCAGAAGGCGCTCTTTTCCGCCAACGGCGTCGCCGGCGTGCTCTTCTTCATCTCCATGGCGGGGGGCGCGGTGTGCACCCTGGCGCTGGACATCCCCCTGCTGACGAGCGGCGCCTACTGGATCTACCTCGGCGTGCTGCTGCTGAGCATCTGGTTCGGCGAGCCGCTGGGCGGCCTGCTCGCCGGGCACAAGATGCACCAGGGCATCGGCATGATGATCGGCATGGGCTTCTTCGACCTCTTCGAGGCCGTGCTCTCCTGGCTCTCCAACTGCCTGAGCTTCCTGCGCGCGGGCGCCTACGCCATCATCCACGCCATCATGATGCTCGTCGTCTACACCCTCACGGGCGCGGATTCGGGCAGCCTCTCCGTCGGCGGCGTCATCGGACTCATAGCCGGCAACGCCTTCGTCATGGTGCTGGAGACCGCGCTGGTCTGCATCCAGGTGCTGAGGCTGGAATACTACGAGCTCTTCGGCCGCTTCTACACCGGCAGCGGCACGCCCTTCAAGCCGGTGACGATTGATTACACCAACACCGCCTCCCGCGCGGCATAAGCGCGGGCACAAAAAAGCTTATTGATTCGGAGGTAAAAAAGCCATGCTCAAGCTCATCTATCCCCTGCTCGCGGTCCTCGTGCTCATCGTCCTTCCGCTCATCGCCATCTATAAGCGCGCCAAGCACGGCAAGAGCGTGAAAAAGCCGCTCTACGCCAACCTTGCCGGCTTCTTCACCATGTTCGCCGTCTGCGGCGTCGTGTTCCTCGCCCAGGGCGTGGCCGCGGCGGACGCCGCTGCCGACGCCGCCGCCACTGCCGCTGCCGCCGCCGGCACCGACTGGACCATGGCCATCGGCTATCTGGCCGCCGCCCTGGCCGTCGGCATCTCCGGCGTGGGCTCCGCCATCGCCGTTTCCAGCACCGCCAGCGCCGCCATCGGCGCCATGGTGGAGAACGAGGGCACCTTCGGCAAGAGCCTGGT
The DNA here is from genome assembly GCA_018713375.1 of Candidatus Scatomorpha stercorigallinarum. Next base: position 26,968 of record DVOV01000127.1, read on the forward strand.
GTTCGTCGGCCTGGCCGAGGGCATCGCCATCTACGGCCTGCTCATCGCCATCGTCATCGTGCTGCTCTGATGCGTTGGTACTGCATATCCAACGACGCGGACGTGCTCACGGGCATGCGTCTCGCCGGCATCGACGGCGTGATGGCCCACACGGCCGCGGAGGTGGACGCCGCCGTCACCCGCGCCGTCCAGGACGAGGGCATCGCCGTCCTCATCGTCACGGAGGGCTGCTATAAGCTCTGCCGCGAGCGGCTGGACGCGATAAAGCTCTCGGCCGGGCGGCCGCTGGTGAACATGGTGGCGGACAGCCGCGGGGCCGGCAGGATATCCGGCTCCATCACGCGGCTGATACGCGAGGCCATCGGCATCAGGCTCTGAGGAGGACGACATGGAAAAAGACAACAAGCTTGCCGCCTTCATGGCGGCCATGGTCTCCGCCGCGGAGACGGAGGCGGCCGAGGTGCGCTCCGACGCCGCCGAGGAAGAGGCCGCCGCGCTGGAGGAGTGCCGCGCCGGCATGGAGCGCGACCGCGAGCGGCGCATCGCCGCCGCTGAGGCCGACGCCCGCTCGCAGGAGGACAAGCGCGTGACCGCCGCGGCCTTCGCCGCCAAGCACGAGCTGCTGCGCTTCCGCGAGGACTGCGCCGACGAGGTGTTCGCCGCCGTGCGTGAGCGCATCCGCCAGGCTGCCGCCGGAGAGGGCTACGGCGCCATGCTGCGCGCGCTGCTGGAAAAGGCGCTCGCCGCCCTGCCGGGCGCAAAGAGCGTGACCGTGTACCTGCGCGCGGAGGACATGGGCCAGGCCGGTGGGCTGAAAGCGGCCTTCCCCGGCGTGGAGCTGGACTTCGCGGAGGGCGAACAGGCCCTGGGCGGCCTCATCGCCGAGTGCCCGCAGCTCTCCCGCCGTGCGGACCTCACCTTCGACTCCGCCCTCGAAGACCTTGAGGGCCGGTTCGCCGAGACGACCGGCTTCAGCATGGAGATGTGAAATGGAAAAGCCCCACTACTACATTTATGGTATAAACGGCCCCGTCATCCGCGTCCGCGGCGGGCGGGAGCTGCCGCGCATGAGCCTCGTCTATGTCGGCAAGCAGCGCCTCTTCGGCGAGGTGGTGTCCGCCTCCGGCGAGGAGAGCGTGGTGCAGATATACGAGGACTCCACCGGCCTCACCGCCGGGGAAGAGGTCGTGCCCACCTATAAGCCCATGAGCATCCAGCTGGGGCCGGGGCTGATCGGCGGCATCATGGACGGCATCGGCCGCCCGCTGAGCCGCATCGAGGCCATGGCAGGGCCTTTCATCGCCCGCGGCATGAACCTCGACAGCCTGGACGCGGAAAAGAAATGGGACGTGACGCTGCGCGTGAAGGAGGGCGACGCCCTCGCCCCCGGGCAGGTCTTTGCCACCTGCCAGGAGAGCGGCATGATCGAGCACCGCTCGATGGTGCCTGCCGGCGTCCGCGGCCGCGCGGTGGACGTGAAGGCCGACGGGCAGTACACCGTCACCGAGCCCATCGCCTATGTGGAGGACGAGCGCGGCAGAAGGACGCCGCTCACGCTCAGCCAGCGCTGGCCGGTGCGCACGCCGCGGCCCTTCGCTGCGCGCCGCAGCATCGACCGCCCGCTGGTGACGGGCCAGCGCGTCATCGACACGCTCTTCCCCGTGGGCAAGGGCGGCTGCGCCGCCATCCCCGGGCCCTTCGGCGCGGGCAAGACCGTCGTCCAGCACCAGCTCGCCAAGTGGTCTGACGCGGACATCATCGTCTACTTCGGCTGCGGCGAGCGCGGCAACGAGATGACGCAGGTGCTCGAAGAATTCTCCGAGCTGCACGACCCGCGCACCGGAAGAAGTATGCTTGAGCGCACGATAATGATCGCGAATACGTCGAATATGCCGGTCGCGGCGCGCGAGGCGTCGATTTACACCGGCGTCACGTTCGCCGAATACTACCGCGACATGGGCTACAACGTCGCGCTTATGGCTGACTCTACGTCGCGCTGGGCTGAGGCTCTGCGCGAGATATCCGGTCGACTCGAGGAGATGCCGGCCGAGGAGGG
>DVOV01000128.1 GCA_018713375.1 Candidatus Scatomorpha stercorigallinarum
CGCCTGGAGGCAGATGCGCTGCGCCCGGTCTACCGAAAGGCTTCCAACAGTGGGGCGCGCAGCGCAATTGCCAGCGGCCGTTGGCCGCCTTTGGAGTCTGAGGGGTTTCTTTTTGACAAGACAAAAAGAAATCTCTCAGAAAAAATGGGGGTTGATTTGGTTAAGTAAGTTGATTATATTAGCAGGTGGAGAGAGGAGGGATGCGAAGCGTTAGGCAAGATGAAGGTGGCGCGGGTGCTTAAGGAGTATGCCGCGGACTGCGAGCGGGAGGGGCGCTACCCCTCCGAGGCGGGGCTGATGCTGCGCCTGGGCGTGGGCGAGGAGGAATACCGCGCGCTGTGTGAGCGCGAGGACACCGCCCCGCTGCTGGAACGGGCGCGGCTGGGCCGCGTGGACTGGCTGGAGAGCCGCATCACGCGCGGCGGGGCCGGCATCACCGGGCTCATGAGCGTGCTCCGGCGCGAGGACGCCGCCGCGGCCGAGGAGGCGCGGCTGATCATCCGCATGGAGGGCCTGGGCGGCCCGGAGGCGGCCAAATGAGGCCGCGGGGCGCGCCGCTGCTCTGGGACCCCGGCACGGCCAACCCCAAGCAGCGCGAATTCTTCCGCAGCCGCGCGCTCTACACCGCCTATGGCGGCGCCAAGGGCGGCGGCAAGACCTGGGCCGTGCGCACCAAGGCCCTGCTGGGGGCCTATTATTACCCCGGCATCAGGATACTCATCATGCGCAGGACCTACCCGGAGCTGCTGAACAACCACATAGAGCCCATGAGGCAGGCCCTGCGTCCGGCGTTCGCGAAATACAGCGCCGAGCGCAGGGCCATATATTTCTCCAACGGCAGCGTGATACGCTTCGGCCACTGGGCCGGGGAGCGCTCCGAGGGCGAGTACAACGGGCAGGAGTACGACTGGATATTCATCGACGAGGCCACGCAGTTCACCTGGAGGGCGTTCCAGTTCCTGGGCTCGCTGCTGCGCGGCGTGAACGACATACCGAAGCGCATGTACCTCACCTGCAACCCGGGCGGCGTGGGGCACCGCTGGGTGAAGAGGCTTTTCATCGACCGCGATTTCATCACCGGGCGGGATGACCCGGAGGAGAACGAAGATCCCGCGGACTATGTGTTCATACCGGCCACGGTGGAGGACAACGAGGCGCTGCTGAGGGCTTCGCCGGGATATCTGCGGCTGCTCTCCGCGCTGCCGGAGGACCTGCGGCGGGCCTGCCGCTACGGGGACTGGGGGGCGCTGGGCGGGAGCTATTTTTTCGAGTTCGACAACGACGCGCACACCTGCGAGAGCTTCGCGCCGCCGCGGCGCTGGCGGCGCTACCGCAGCTTTGACTACGGGCTGGACATGTTCGCCTGCGCCTGGTTCGCCGTGGACGGCGAGGGGCGGGCCTGGATGTACCGCGAGTACGCCGGGAGCGGGCTGACCGCCGGCGAGGCCGCCAGGCAGATGCTGCTGCGCACGCCGGAGGGCGAGGAGATCGAGGCTACCTTCGCCCCGCCGGACATGTGGAGCCGGCAGCGCGAGACGGGGCGCACCATCGCCGACATCTTCTTTGAAAACGGCGCGGCGCTGACGCGCGCGCCCAACGCCCGCGCGCAGGGGCACATGCTCGTCAAGGAGCTGCTGCAAAAGCGCGCCGACGGGCGGCCGGGGCTGATATTCATGCGCTGCTGCCGGGAGACCATCGACGACATGAGGGACATACAGTCCGACGAGCGCGACCCCAACGACTGCGCGCGCGAGCCGCACGAGGTGACGCACCGCGTGGACGCCGTGCGCTATTTCTGTGCCAGCCGCTTCGCGCCGGCGGAGAGCGGCGGCGAGGACGGGACGGAGGACGAGGAGGACAAAATGAGCTACTTTGAATTCATGACCGGCCGCCGGCCGGGGAAGGGGGAGACATGGCTGTGACCATCAAACGGGGGGACGAGTGCCCCCTGGCCGTGCGCGTGGAGCTGAACGGGCAGGCTGTTGACGTGAGCGAGGTGGAGACGGCGGAGTTCTGCCTGGGGAAGAGGCTGAGGAAGCTATATCCCGGGGAGGTGGAGCACGACGCGGAGACGGGGGAATTCCTCCTGCCGCTGACGCAGGAGGAGACCTTCGCCCTGCCGCCGGGCGCGGCGCTGCCGCTGGACGTGCGCGTGAAATTCACCGGCGGGGACGTACTGGGCTGCGTGCGCATGGGGGCCGTGGCCGTCTGCGACGCGATATCGGGGGAGGTGCTGTGAGATGGCGCTCACTGTGGAGCTGAATAGCGCGCCGGCGCTGAGGCAGGAGCTGGGGCCGGCGCGGCTGCTGCCGGGGCCGCGCGGCGAGGCCGCCACCGTGGCCGTGGGCTCCGTCGCCAGCGGCGAGAGCGCCGCCGTGACCAACTCCGGCGACGAGCACGACGCCGTTTTCGACTTCGTGCTGCCGCAGGGCGGGCCCGGGCCGGGGCTGGAGTTCGACTGGCAGGGCACGGAGCTGGGCGTGCGGGTGGCCGGGGAGGCGGAGTACGCATATTCTGACCTGAGAGGGCCGGCCGGACCGGCGGCGGGCGTCATAGCCGTCACGCTGGCGGCGGACGGCTGGGAAGGCGGGCAGCAGGAGGCGGAGAACGCGGCCTTCCTCGCCGCGGGGAGGGCGTACCTGGTGTCGCCCGCGCCGGAGAGCGTGGAGGCCTACGCCGCGGCGGGGGTGAAGGCCCTGGACGTGACGGTGGACGGGGTGATGACCTTCGTCTGCACGGCGGCGCCGGCGGAGGCGCTCAGTGTGAGCGTGATCGCGCTGGAGGTGGCCTGATGGGGGCGGTGCTCAACCTGATGCAGCCGGGCGGCGGCGGGGGGATGGCCTGGCCGCCCACGGCGGAGGAGGTATACGCGCTGACGCGGCCGGCGGACTGGCTGGCGCTGCCGCAGCCCGCGCCGGGCGAGGTATACATGCTGGCGCTGATACCGGCGGAGGGCTCCGCGCTGCTGGCGTTCACCGTGGAGTGTACGGGGAACTGGACGGCGGCGGTGGGCACCGTGAGCGGCGGGGCGTTCGTGCCCACGGAGAGCGCGGCGCTCGCCTCCGGCGCCGTGTGGGAGAGCGAGCTGGCGGCGGCGGACTTTGGCGGCGTGACGGAGGAGGGCTTCGCCCAGGCGGTGGTGAAGCTCTCCGGCACGGGCATCACCGCCGTCGCCCCGGCGGCGCACAGCGCGCGCAGCAATTTTACGGCCTGGGGCGTGGCGGAGATAAGCTGCCTGCTGCCGGACGGGGCCGAGTTCCGCTGCGGCGGGACGACGGCGAGGACGGCGCTGGCGGCGCTGCGGTATTTTTCCGGCGGGGGAGGGAAGCTGAAGGGCAACTTCGCCTCCGGCTCGGCGACGCTGGGCGCGTTCCAGATGTGCCAGTCGCTCGTCTGCGCCATGGGCGTGGGCACAGCGGGGCAGACAGACCTGAGCGGCATGTTCAGCGGCTGCACGTCGCTGCTGGCCGTGTCCGGGCTGGACTGCTCGTCGGCGACGGACGTGAGCAACATGTTCATGAACTGCGTTTCGCTGCCCGCCGCGCCGGAGCTCGACCTGAGCTCGGCGGAGACGCTCGCGGGGCTGTTCCGCGGCTGCGAGGCGCTGCGCTCGGTGGGGGACATCAGCGCGCCGCTGGCGGCGAGCGCGCAGAACATGTTCACCTCCTGCCTGACGCTGAGAGCGGTGGGCGAGTTGGACATACCCGCCGCGACGACGCTGGCGGCGGCCTTCCAGGGCTGCACGGCGCTGGAGCGCGTGGGGCGGCTGGGGCTGGCGGCGCTGACGAACGCCAACGCGGCCTTTACCAACTGCGCGGCGCTGGGGAGCGTGAGGCTCGACCCGGAGGCCGCGGGCTGGGCGGGCGCGAGCCTCAGCCTTGCCAACTGCGGCATGGGCCACTCGGCGCTCGCCGCGCTGCTGGCGAGCCTGCCGACGGTCACGGCGGGGACGCTGACGCTGACCGGGAACTACGGCGCGGGCGAGCTGAGCGAGGCGGAGATAGCGGCGGCGGAGGCCAAAGGGTGGACGGTGAGCACGTGAGGGGCGCAGACCTTCGGCACCCCTCCGGCCGCCTGCGGCGGCCACCTCCCCTGCGCGGCAGGGGAGGCTTGGGGGGCGCGCTGCTTATCGAAGGGGCGCAGACTTTCGGCACCCCTCCGGCCGCCTGCGGCGGCCACCTCCCCTTAAAAGGGGAGGCGGGGGGCTTGCGCAGACTGCGATGCGCGGGAAGGCGTAAAAGACAGTTCGCGGCTGCGACGCGCGCCAAAGCGCTTTTCTTTGGAGTCTGAGGGGTTTCTTTTGGCGCAAGCAAAAGAAATCTCTCAGTATTTGACCGCAGGAGACATCAGGAGGTGTTTATTTGGAATTCAAACGTGGGATCGACGTATCCAAGTGGCAGGGGGAGATCGACTGGGAGAAGGTGAAGGGCGCGGGCGTTGAGTTCGCCATGCTGCGCGCCGGATACGGGCAGGGGAACGCCGACAGCATGTTCGCGCGCAACGCCGCCGGCTGCGAGGCCGCGGGGCTGCCCTACGGCGTCTACTGGTTCTCCTACGCCTGGTCAGAGGAGTCCGCCCGCGCGGAGGCCGGGAGCTGCCTGCAGCTCATCCGCGGGCGCAAAATCGAGTACCCCGTGGCCTTCGACTTTGAAGGCGACAGCGTGGAGTATGCCGAAAAGCGGGGCGTGGCCGTCACTAAAGAGCTCGTCTCCGCCATGGCGCGGGCCTTCTGCTCGGCCGTGGAGGGCGCGGGGCGCTACGCCATGATCTACACCAACCCCAGCTTCCTCTCGCGCTATCTGGACGCGCAGATACCGAAGGAATACGACATCTGGCTGGCGCAGTGGCCGGCCAAGCCCGACCCCGCCGCGCCGCCCGTGCTGGCGGGAGGGATGTGGCAGTACTCCTCCGCCGGCAGCGTGGACGGCGTGCAGGGGCGCGTCGATCTGGACGCGGCGTATAAGGACTACCCGGCGCTGACCGCCGCTGTTGGCGCTTCGGGCGCGTCCGGCTCCGAGACGGAGAGGGCGCGCGAGTGGGTGATGGAGCGCGGCATATCCGACGGCGAGCGCGGCGCGGAGGCGGCCACCAGGCAGCAGGTGTGGACGATGCTGTACAGGATGAACGGAGGAAAATAAGTGAACAAGATCAACTGGAAGATAAGGCTCCGGAACAAGGCTTTCTGGCTGGGGGCGATACCGGCCGCGCTGCTGCTGGCGCGCTCCGCGGCCGGCGTTTTCGGCATATCGCTGGAGCTGGACTGGCTGGGCGAGAGGCTGCTGGAGCTGGTGAACGCGCTATTTGCCCTGCTGGCCGCGCTGGGCGTCGTCACCGACCCCACGACCGAGGGGCTGGGCGACAGCGAGCGCGCCCTGGCCTATACGGCGCCGGCGGCGCGGCAGTGAGGCGAAAAGTATGGCAAAGGTGCGCACTGGGACGCGGGAGAGCGTTTACAAGATCGAGCGCTGGCTGGGCGTGAACGAGGCGCAGGAGGGCGAGGCGCGGCTGAAGGCCGGGGAGGCCGCCGTGATGCGCAATTTCCGCGTTACCGCCGGCGGGGCGCTGCGCAAACGGCCCGGCAGCGCCGCCGTGGCCGGGCTGCTGAGCGCATATACGGTGGAGGCGGACAGCTCCGTCACCGAGGTGCTGCTGAAAGAGAGCGGCGCGAGCACGGCGCAGTTCGTCATGTACCCGACGGCGGAGGCCGACAGCGTGGGCGCCATCGAGCTCACCGGCGCGCCGGTGACGGTGACGGCGGCCAACGCCGCGCAGTGCGAGGGCTATTACTACCGCGACGCGGCCGGGCGGGTGCACCGCTTCGCCGCGCTGGCGCATTCGACCTGAGAGGGGGAGGGACATGCTGCCGGAGATAAGCTCGGCGATGCTGGTGGTGACGCACCGCTGCAACCTGGAGTGCCGCTACTGCTTCGTGAAGCAGAAAAACGAGGACATGGACCTGGCCACGGCGAGGGAGGCCGCGCGCTTCCTCGCCGGCAACGCGCGCCGGGCGGGGACGGCGCCGGCCATCAACTTCTTCGGCGGCGAGCCGATGCTGCGCTGGGAGGGGCTGCTGCGGCCGCTGGCGCGGGAGATACGCGCGGAGGGGCGGCCGTTCCGCCTTTCCGTGACGACGAACGGCACGCTTTTGACGGAGGAGAGGATGGAGGAGATGCACCGGCTGGGATTTGGCCTGCTGCTCTCGATGGACGGCGCGCAGGGCGTGCAGGATGCGAACCGGCCCTTCCACGGCGGGGGCGGGAGCTTTGAGCGATTGGAGCGCGTTATCCCCGGGGCGCTGCGGCGCTGGCCGGGCGTGACGCTGAGGATGACGGCCGCGCCCTGGAGCTGCGGCGGGCTGTTTGAGAGCATACGCTGGGCGGAGGGCATGGGCTTCCGGAGCTTTTTCGTGATACCGGACGTGTTTTCCCGCTGGGACGGCGGCAGCTGGGGCGCGCTGGAGCGGGAAGTGATGAGATACGCCGGATATGTGCGCTCACGGCGGGAAGCCGGGCGAGCCTACATACGCTTTTCCGCCCTTGAGGGGGCGCTGGACGACGCGGACAAGCTGCGCACGGCCGAAGGGCGGGCCAGCCTGGCCGCGCGCGGCCGGGCCGAGAACAAGTGCGGCCTGGGGGCCGGGAGGTTCGCCTCCATCGCGCCGGACGGGGGGATCTACGCCTGCCAGGAGCTGTGCTCGAACGCGGGGCCGGAGAGCCCGTTTTATATCGGCTCGCTGGCCGGGGGCGTCAGCGAGGAGAGGCGGCGCGCGCTGATGGCGGAGTATTTCAGCGAGCGGCCGCGTGGGGAGGCCGGCTGCGGCGGCTGCCCCTATGAGGGCGCCTGCGACGGCGGCTGCGCGGCCAACAACTACTTCGCCGCCGGGCGCGTGAACATCCTGCCGGCGGCCTACTGCCGCTGGAAGCGGCTGCTGCTGCGCGCGGCGGAGAGGATAAAGGAGGGAGAGGGATGAACGAATGCGGCGCCTCCTGCGAGGTGTTCTGCCAGAGCTGCGAGGGCGCGGGCTGCATGAGCTGCCAGAGCACCTGCCAGGGCCTTTGCGAGGGCTGCCAGGGCACGGGCGGCTGCCAGACGGCCTGCGAAGCGTGCATGGGCTGCGAGTCCGCCTGCGAGAGCTATGGGCAGAGCGCGGACGTATACGAGTGGGAATTCAACCCGGTGGAGGTGAAGTCCAACGCCACAGACCGCGTGGTGCGCGGGCTCTGGGCCGGGGCCGTGGGCGGGGAGGAGGTGCTCTGCGCCGCCTGCAACGGCTATCTCTGGCAGCTGACGCTCGCCGCGGACGGGAGCTGGAGCAAGACCTCCTGCGGGGCCGTCGATACCGCCGGCGACGTCTGCATGTTCGGCTTCGACGGGAAGCTGTATCTGCTCAACGGCTCGGAGTACAACGTATGGGACGGCGTTTCGCTGGAAAACGTGGGCGGCTACCGGCCGATGGTGGCCGTGGCCGCGCCGCCCTCCGGCGGGGGGACGGCGCTGGAGGGCATAAACAAGCTCTGCGCCGCCCGGCGCATGAGGTTTTCCCCCGACGGGGAGGCGAAGAGCTTCGTGCTGCCGGAGCGGGACATCGCCAGCGTCGATTATGTGCGCGACGTGGCCACGGGCGCGGCGCTGAGCGGCTGGTCGGCGGACACGGACGCCGGGCGCGTCATCTTTGAGAGCGCGCCGGCGGAGGGGGTGAACAGCGTGGAGGTCGGCTGGACGGCCTCCGCCTCCTCGGCCGCGGAGGTGCGCGCGATGCGCTTCGCCGAGCTCTATAACGGCGCGCAGGACACGCGCGTTTTCCTCTATGGCGACGGGAGCAACGCGGCGATCTACAGCGGCATCGACTTTGACGGGCAGCCGCGGGCGGACTATTTCCCCGAGCTGAACGTGGCGCACGTGGGCGAGGCCAACGCGCCGCTGACGGCGATGATACGCCACTACGACCGGCTGCTGGCCTTCAAGCCCGGCAGCGCCTGGAGCATCGGCTACAGCGCCATCACGCTCGCCTACGGCGGCGTGACGGCGGGGTTCTGCACCACGCCG
>DVOV01000129.1 GCA_018713375.1 Candidatus Scatomorpha stercorigallinarum
CCGGAGAGGACAACGACCTTGGCGCCGGCGTCCAGGTGCGGCTGGGCGGCTTCCTTGGTGAGGAACTTGCCGGTGCACTCGAGGACGTAGTCAACGCCGAGCTCGCCCCAGGGCAGCTGGGCCGGGTCGCGGGAGTCGAGGAGCTTCACGGTCTTGCCGTTGACGACTAGGTTGCCGTCCACGACATCGACGCTGCCGTTGAAGCGGCCGTGCACGGTGTCGTACTTCACGACGTAAGCGAGCTGCTCGGGCTTCTTGTCCGGGGCGTTCACGGCGACGATCTCGATGTCGTCACGGACGATGCCGGCGCGGAAGACGAGGCGGCCGATGCGGCCAAACCCGTTGATACCAATTCTGATGCTCATTTTTAATTCCTCCATATCTAAAATGTGTTGTTATTTTTATCGCCTTGAGTATTCTATAACATTCTTCCGAAAATAGCAATACCATATTTGCAATATTCTAAACGTTTGATACATTCCCCCATAAATTGCATCGGCAGCCTTGGTTTGTTCGGCATATCATATATGCGTGAGACGATCCACGAAGCGTGATACGATGGAATTCGACAAAATGCTTGAGTTTTGGCGCGGTTTTTGATAGAATAAGTTATTATTGCCTGCCGCGCAGCACGTGGCGTCAGGCATACAAGGAGCCCTGATGAACGATATCGAATCAAGCCTTTACGAACTTGTGAGCGGCTCGGCCGAGCCTGCGCTCGGCATCGCCGGCGGGCGCATCATGGTGGCGAACGCCCCCGCGCAGGAAAAGCTGGGGCCGGTGGAGGGCCGCAGCGCGCTCTCCGTGCTGCCCGCGCTGGTGCTGGGCCGCGAGGCGGGCAGCTACTGCGCCTCCTTCGACCTGGGCGGGGAGCGCGTGGCCGCGCGCTTCAGCCGCCTGGGGGACGCCACGCTCTGCCGCCTGAGCTTCTCCCGCCCGAGGACGGAAATGTCCCGCCGTGCGGGCCTGGAGCACGCCCTGCGCGCCTCCCTCGCAGACCTGCGCCTGGCCGTGGACCGCATCTGCGCCCTTTCCGCCGGGCGCAGCGGCGACGGCGAGCTCTCGCTCGGCGCGGCTTCGCTCAGCCACGGCTATTTCCGCATGGCGCGGACAGTGGTCAACGCCGTCACGCTGGAGGCCGTCTGCAGCGGCAGCGCAGCCTTCGCGCCGCAGGAGCTGGACATGTCTGAGCTCGTCCGCGAGCTGGCGTGGACGGTGGACTTCTTCGCCCGCGGGCGCGGCGTCGCCGTGGAGTACGAGAGCCGTCCGGAGCCGCTCTATATGAGCGCCGACCGCACGCTCGTCGAACAGATGCTGCTGAACCTGCTCTCCAACTCCCTGCTGAGCCTTCCGGACGGCGGCCATGTGCGGCTCTCCCTTGCGCGCCGCGGCGAATGGGCCGTCATCTCCGTGGACGACGACGGCTGCGGCATCTCCCCCGGCCGCTTCGCGGACATAGAAGACGGCGAGGGCAGCCTCTCCGCCCCGCCCGGGCTGGGCCTGCCGCTCGCGCGCTCCATCGCGGAGCTGCACGGCGGCGCGCTCGTACTGGAGAGCCGCCCCGGCCGCGGCGCCTCCGCCCGCGTGACGCTGCCGCTCGGCGTGCGCAGCGGGCGCGGAGGCAGCACCCGCCTCTCCGGCGGCGGCGCGCCCTACCGCAGCGGCGGCATGGACATGGTGCTCACCCAGCTCTCCACCTGGCTGCACAGCAGCGATTACGACAGCCGCCTCAGCGGCGAATAGGAGGACGACATGCGTCTCGATAAATATCTCAAGGTCTCGCGCCTCATCAAGCGGCGCACCGTCGCCAACGAGGCCTGCGACGGCGGCCGCGTCAGCGTCAACGGCAAGGTGGCCAAAGCCTCGCAGGACGTGAAGCCGGGCGACCTCATCGAGCTCGCCTTCGGCGAGCGGCGCGTGCGCGTGGAGGTCGTCTCCGTTGACGAGCACGCCACGAAGAGCGACGCCCCCGCCATGTACCGCGAGCTGTGACCGTCAGCCGCAGGCAGATGTGTAAATTACCGGGCAAAGTGCTTGCATTTTGCCCGGTATTTATATATACTGTTGCCAGATGAACGTAAATTATACCCAATACGTGAAAGGAGCGCCAAACATGATAGTCATATATCAGTCCAACACCGGCTACACGGAGCAGTACGCGAAAATGCTCGCCCGGCGGCTCGACGTGCCCGCCTACCCGCTGGAAAAAGTCCCCAAGTGCCATCTGCACAAGGAGGCCGTGTTCCTCGGCTGGCTCTTCGCCGGCAACATCGTCGGCTACAAAAAGGCCGCCAAAAATTACTGCCTGCGCGCCGTCTGCGGCGTGGGCATGAGCCCCCCGGCCGCGGAGCTGGCCGGCGGCCTGCGCGAAAAGATGCGCATCCCCTCCGCCGTGCCCGTCTTCTACCTGCAGGGCGGCTTTGACATCAACAAGCTGCACGGGCCGATGAAGCTCATCATGAAGTTCAAGTGCAAGGAGATCGCCGGCCGGCTGGAGCTGCGCGGCGAGCTCAGCGAGGCCGAGCAGGCCACATACCAGATGACGCAGACCGGCGGCAGCGCCGTCAGCGAAGCCAACCTGGCGGAAGTGCTGGCCGCGCTGCGCTGAACAGCGCCGCGTAAACGCCACAGAGCGCAACCCGGGCGGGAGGCATGTCCTCCCGCCCGTTTTTTCACGCCATATCGCTCAGGTATCCGCCCAGCAGCCGTGCCAGCTCCTCCGGCGCGTCCGCGTTCAGCTCGTGCCCGCCGCCGGCAACGGTCTCCAGCCGGGCCTCCGGCAGCAGCGCCGCCAGGGCCTCCGCCGCGCGCATGTTCGCGCGGTCGCGCCCGCCGCAGACGATGAGCGCCGGGCAGGCGAGCTTGCCCAGCCGCGGCGTGAAGTCCAGCCGCCGCATGGAGGAGGTGAGGGCGATAACGTCCCGCTTGGAAAAGCCCATGCCGCCGAAGGCCCTCCGCGGCATCAGGCGGAACACGGCCGACTGCACGCCCAGCAGCAGCCGCGGCATCCTGTACTGCGGCGCGATGAGCGCGAGCGCGCGCACGCGCTGCGGCCGGTCGAGGGCATAGTTCAGCGCCAGCACGGCCCCCAGCGAAAGGCCGCAGAGCGCCAGCGGCCCTTCCAGGGCGTCAAGTTCCCGCGCGAGCGCACCGTAGAGCCCGTCGTATATCACGCTCCGCCCGCCCGCGAGCCGCGGCAGGTCCGGCACGAACGCCTCCCCGCCGGCGGGGAGGCGGGACAACACTCCCGCCCAGCTCTCCGGCCCCTGTCCCAGGCCGTGGATGAAAACCTCCGTCATATCACCGCTCCTTAAACGGAACGGGGCCG
>DVOV01000130.1 GCA_018713375.1 Candidatus Scatomorpha stercorigallinarum
TGGAGGTGCCGGAGATATTTGACGGCACGGTGGAGATCAAGTCCATCGCCCGCGAGGCGGGCAGCCGCACGAAGATGGCCGTCTGGTGCAGCGACCCGGCGATCGACGCCATCGGCGCGTGCGTGGGGCCGCGCGGCGGGCGCGTGAACAGCATCGTCGAGGAGCTCGGCGGCGAGAAGATCGACATCATCAAGTACAGCGAGCAGCCGGAGGAGTACATCGCCGCCGCCCTGGCGCCGGCGGAGGTCGTCAGCGTGACGCTCCTGGACGACGCGCGCAGCTGCCGCGTGGTGGTGCCGGACGCCCAGCTCTCGCTGGCCATCGGCAAGGAGGGCCAGAACGCCCGCCTGGCCGCCAAGCTCACCGGATATAAGATAGACATCAAGCCTGTCTCGGAGTCCTGAGACGGGCGGGCAGCGGAGGTGCGCCATGGTGAAGAAAATACCGATGAGGCAGTGCCTCGGCTGCCGCGAGATGAAGCCCAAGCGCGAGCTGCTGCGCGTGGTGCGCTCGCCGGAGGGCGAGGTGTCGCTCGATACGCGCGGCAAAAAGCCCGGGCGCGGGGCCTATGTCTGCCCCAATGCGGACTGCCTGAAAAAAGCCATCAAGTCCAGGGCGCTCTCCCGCGCGCTGGAGACGGAGATACCGGAAGAGGTCATGCAGCGCCTCGCGGCGGAACTGGAGGAAGGTAAAGACGGACAGGGCGCTTAATTACCTGGGGCTGATGCGCGCCGCCGGGCGGATAGAGATAGGAGAAGAGAATACGCACGCCGCCGTGCGCCATGGCTCGGCGCGGGCCGTGCTGCTGGCGGCGGACGCTTCGGAAAACGCCCGCAGGCGCGCGGAGGGCTTCCTCATCGGGCGCAGGGCGCTGCTGGTGCCGCTGCCATATACGAAGCAGCAGCTTTCGGAAAAGCTCGGCAAGAGCGGATGCTCGATGGCCGCCTGTACGGACTTCGGGCTGACGGCCGCGTTCCTCTCCGCCCTTGCGGGGGGGGAAGAGGGCGGCGCTTACGCCGGCATGGCGCAGGAGATGCGCAGGCGGGCCGAAAAAGCGTCGCGGCGCAGGGATGTTAAAAGGAAATCGGGGAGGGAACACCATGAGTAGTTTTGAAAAATACAGGGTACACGAGGTGGCGAAGGACTTCAATATGACCTCAAAGGCCATCGCCGAGATACTGACGAAGTATGCCACCACGCCCAAGAACCATATGCAGGTGCTCGAGGACGGCGAGCTCTCCGTGATCTTTGATTATCTCACCCAGCACAACCAGTGCGAGAGCATGGAGGACCTTTTCAAAATACCTGCAAAGCCTGAGCAGCCCAAGGCGGCGGAAAAGAACGCGGAAAAGGGCGCGGAGCCGGCAAAGCCCGCTCCGCAGCAGCCCGCCAAGCCCCAGCAGCCGCAGGCTCAGCAGAGCGCACAGGCAAAGCCGACTCAGGGCGCCCAGCAGCACGCGCAGCAGTCCAAGGCCGCCGTTAAGGAGCAGAAGCCCCATCAGCCGCGGCAGGTGCCGGAAAAGCGCATCATCGACACGCGCGGCGGCGGCAACGTAAACCTCGGCAAGTATGACGAGCGCTTCGACCGGCTGGCCGCCGGCGCGCACGGCGCACAGGAGGGCGGGAAGCGCTCCGACCGCGGCGGCAAGGAGAAGTTCCAGAACCGCCAGAAGCAGCGCCAGCAGCAGGCCGCCGCCAGCACCAAGCGCCGCCAGGAAGAGCGCGACCGGATGCAGAAGCTGCACTTTGAGATCGCCAAAAAGGCCCCCACGAAGGTGCAGATACCCGACACCATCGGCGTGGGCGAGCTGGCCTCCCGCATGAAGAAAACGGGCGCCGAGGTCGTGCGCACGCTGATAAAGAACGGCGTCATGGCCTCCCTGAGCGACATCATCGACTATGACACCGCGGCGCTGGTGGCCATGGAGCTCGGCTGCAAGGTCGAGCGCGAGGTGGTCGTCACCGTGGAGGAGCGGCTGATCGACGACCACGTCGACGCGCCGGAGGACCTGGTGCCCCGCGCGCCGGTCGTCGTCGTCATGGGCCACGTCGACCACGGCAAGACCAGCCTGCTCGACTATATCCGCAAGGCCAACGTGGCCGCGGGCGAGGCCGGCGGCATCACCCAGCACATCGGCGCTTACACCGTCAATGTCAAGGGCAGCCCCGTCACCTTCCTCGACACGCCGGGCCATGAGGCATTTACGTCCATGCGCGCGCGTGGCGCGTCCGTCACGGATATCGCCATCCTGGTGGTGGCGGCCAACGACGGCATCATGCCGCAGACGATAGAGTCCATCAACCACGCCAAGGCGGCGAAGATACCCATCGTCGTGGCCATCAACAAGATGGATATGCCCGGAGCCAACCCCGAGCGCGTCAAACAGCAGCTGACCGAGTACGACCTCGTGAGCGAGGAGTGGGGCGGCGACACCATCGTCTGCCCGATATCCGCCAAGACCGGCGAAGGCATCGACAACCTGCTTGAAAACCTGGTCGTGTTGGCAGAGGTGCTGGAGCTGAAGGCCAACCCCAACCGCGCGGCCAAGGGCACCGTCATCGAGGCGCGGCTGGATCGCGGCCGCGGCCCCATCATGACCGTGCTCGTGCAGAACGGAACGCTCCGCCAGGGCGATATCATCATCGCCGGCACGGCCGTGGGCCATGTGCGCACCATGATAAACGACAAGGGCCAGCGCGTCACCGAGGCGGGGCCCAGCATCCCCGTGGAGATCGCCGGCATGAGCGAAGTGCCCAATGCGGGCGACGTGTTCAACGCCGTTGACGACGAGCGCATGGCGCGCGAGCTGGTCGAGGAGCGCAAGGAGAAGGAGAAGGAAAAGACCCTCGGCGTGGCGAAAAAGGTCACGCTCGACGACCTCTTCTCCCGCATCCAGCAGGGCG
>DVOV01000131.1 GCA_018713375.1 Candidatus Scatomorpha stercorigallinarum
AAGGGCGTCGTCATCCTCGCCGCCACCAACCGCCCCGAGAGCCTTGACCCCGCTCTGCTGCGCCCCGGCCGCTTCGACCGGCGCATCCCCGTGGAGCTGCCCGACCTCGCCGGGCGCGAGGCCATACTCAAGGTGCACGCGAAGGACGTGCGCATGAGCGGCGGCGCCGACCTGCACGCCATCGCCCGCGCCACGCCCGGCGCTTCCGGCGCCGATCTCGCCAACATCATCAACGAGGCCGCACTGCGCGCCGTAAAAATGGGCCGCGGCATAGTCGAGCAGTCCGACCTGGAGGAGAGCGTGGAGACGGTCATCGCCGGCTATCAGCGCAAGAACGCCGTGCTCAGCGAAAAGGACCGCCGCACCGTGGCCTATCACGAGACGGGCCACGCCCTGGTGGCCGCGCGGCAGACGAACAGCGCCCCTGTCACCAAGATCACCATCGTCCCCCGCACCAGCGGCGCGCTGGGCTACACCATGCAGGTGGACGAAGGCGACCGCGTGCTGATGTCCCGCGAAGAGATCGAGAACAAGATCGCCACCCTCACCGGCGGCCGCGCCGCCGAGGAGCTCGTCTTCGGCTGCGTCACCACCGGCGCGAGCAACGACATCGAGCAGGCCACAAAGCTGGCCCGCTCCGCCGTCACGCGCTACGGCATGAGTGAAAAATTCGACATGGTGGCCCTGGAGACCGTGCAGAGTCAGTACCTGGGCGGGGACACTTCCCTTGCCTGCAGTGAGAAGACCGCAGGGGAGATAGACGCCGAGGTCATCGCGCTTGTGAAGCGCGAACATGAAAAGGCCCTCGGCATCCTCCGCGACAACGAGGAGGCCCTGCACCGCCTGGCCGGCTACCTGATGGAAAAAGAGACCATCACCGGCAAGGAGTTCATGGACATCCTGGCCGAGGTGGACGCCGGCAAGGCGTCCAAATAAGCCCCTCCCGAGCCCCCGCGGAGCCTCCGCGGGGGCTTTTTCTGCCCTGCGGCGGCGGAAATATGCCCGCTTTTCGCAGAAAATACGCACAGCAGCCGCATTTCGCGGCATATTCTCTTGATTTTTTCATAGTTTTAGTGTAGAGTAAGCAGTCGGCGCACAAGTTCCGGGCGACGCGCGGACACTGCCGCCTGATGGGAGGTATACCATTGTCTGAACCCAAAAAGCAAAACTATCTCCACGGCGCGGCCATCCTCGCCGCGGGCGTCGTCATCATGAAGATACTCGGCGCCATCTATAAGATACCGCTCCGCAACATACTCGGCGACGCCGGCTACGGCTATTTCAACGCCGCCTACAGCATATATAACGTCCTGCTCACCATCTCCACCGCGGGATTGCCCGTGGCGCTCTCGCGCATGATCTCCGCTTCCAGCACGCTCGGGCGCTACAACCAGGTGCGCCGCACCTTCCGCGTGGCCTATATCACGCTGGCCGTGCTGGGCGCGCTGCTCTCCGCGCTGATGCTGCTCTTCCCCTCGGAGATGGCCATCATCCTCGTACACACGCCGGAAAGCACGCAGAGCGTGTTCGCCCTGGCCCCGGCGGTGCTGTTGGTGTGCATCACCAGCGCCTACCGCGGCTACATCCAGGGCCACGCAGACATGCGCCCCACCACCGTGGGGCAGGTGCTGGAGGTGCTGGTAAAGGTCATCGTCGGCCTTACGCTGGCCGAGTGGCTGCTGCACACGGGCGAGAGCGTGCCCATGGCCTCCGCCGGCGCCATCTTCGGCGTCACCGCCGGCGCGCTGGCCGCGCTCATCTACATGGCCGTCAAGTGCCGGCCATACCGCGCCCTGCCGGACTCCGCGGACGTGCCGCAGAGCGCCAGGAGCACCTTCGCCAAGTTTGTAAAAATCGGTGTGCCCATCACCCTCGGCGCGTCCGTCATGAGCGTGATCACCCTGCTGGACACGAATCTCGTCAACGTCCGCCTGCTGGACGCCGGGCTCGGCAACGACCTGGCCGACACGCTCTATGGCTCCTATTCCGCCATGCTCACGCTTTATAACCTCCCCGCGGCCTTCATCACGCCGCTCACCATCTCCGTCGTGCCCGCCATCTCGGCCGCCGTGGCCGCGCGGGACAACGCCGGCGCGGGCGAGATCGCCGAGTCCTCCCTGCGCATCTCCACAGTCATCTCCCTGCCCATGGGCGTGGGCCTCTCCGTCCTCGCCTTCCCCATCGTCAACGTGCTCTATTCGGACACGCACGAGATCGGCCCCACGCTGCTGGTGTGGCTGGGCGTGGCCTCCTTCTTCGTCTGCCTGGCGCTGATGACAAACGCCATATTGCAGGCCGGCGGCAACGAAAAATACCCCGTCTGGTCGATGCTGGCCGGCGGCGCGGTGAAGCTCATCGTCAACTGGGTGCTCGTCGGCGACCCGGAGGTCAACATCGTCGGCGCGCCCATCGGTACCATCTGCTGCTACGCCGTGATGTGCGTGATGAACGCCCTGTTCATGCTCAAGTGCATGAAGCGCCCGCCCAACTTCGCCAAGGTGCTGCTGCGCCCCGCTTTGAGCTCGGCCGTGATGGGCCTCTCCGCCTGGGCGGTATACGGCCTGGCCGTGCGCTTCATCGGCGGGCCGGACATGGGCCGGCTGATGATGACGCTGTGCATGTGCGCCGCAATTTTCGTGGCCGTCGCCGTCTATCTGGTGATGGTCATCGCCACCCGCGCCGTCACTTATGAGGACATGAAGCTGGTGCCAAAGGGCGAAAAGCTCGCGCGGATACTGCACATCAAATGAACGGGCCGTATTTTCCAGCCCGCAAATGAAAAAACTACTTGCGAAAAGAGGTTGAAGGCAATGCCGGAGTTTGAGGTAAAAGACCGCTACGGCCTGAGCGACTTTGTGGACATCATCGCCTACCTGCGCTCGGAACGCGGCTGCCCCTGGGACCGCGAGCAGACGCACGAGAGCATCCGCCGCAACGTGCTGGAGGAGGCCTATGAGGTCTGCGAGGCCATCGACGAGCACGACAGCGACCACCTGCGCGAGGAGCTGGGCGACCTGCTGATGCAGGTCATCTTCCACGCGCGCATGGAGGAAGAAGCCGGCGGCTGGGATATCGACGACGTGGCCGACGAGGCCTGCAAGAAGCTCGTCCACCGCCACCCGCACGTCTTTGGCAGCGTGAAGGCGGAAATCCTTACAGCTGCCGCCTGCCTGGCGGATGTAGCTGCTGCCGCAGCCCTATGGCCGGTTAACCTGGGCAGCGAC
>DVOV01000011.1 GCA_018713375.1 Candidatus Scatomorpha stercorigallinarum
AGACCTCTGGTGCACCAGTTGTCGTGCCAACGGCACAGCTGGGTAGCTACGTCTGGACGAGATAAACGCTGAAGGCATCTAAGCGTGAAACTCCCCCTAAGATAAGATCTCCCATCCGAAAGGAGTAAGGGACGACGTGGACTATGTCGTTGATAGGCCGGAGGTGTAAGCACGGTAACGTGTTCAGCTGACCGGTACTAATAACCCGAGGGCTTGACCTACAGGAATAATGCAGGCGGCCTTGCGGATGATGAATCTTTCTCTGTTCAGTTTTCAGGGCGCAGAACGAACCCTGAGCAGGCGGCCGGCGCTTTGGCCATGCCGAAGTTTCGACCGGGTATGCACCATTAGCTCAGCTGGTAGAGCACCTGACTCTTAATCAGGGTGTCCAGGGTTCGAGTCCCTGATGGTGTAGTTGGTGTTTTTAACGGTGAGGGTCCACCCGTTCCCATTCCGAACACGGAAGTTAAGCTCACCAGTGCCGAAAATACTTGTCTGGAGACGGACCGGGAAGATAGGTCAATGCCAACACGAAAGAGGCACAGCTTTTGCTGTGTCTCTTTTGCTATATGCCAATTTCAGCGGAGGTGTGCGAAATGAAGGATCAGATAAAATACATAGCCGCAATGCTCATTTACGGCACGAACGGCATAGTGGCCTCGTTCATAGACCTGCCGAGCGAGGAAATAGTCCTGATGCGCACACTTATAGGCGGCGCGCTGCTCTCGCTGCTCGTGCTGCTCAGCCGTTCGCGGCCGGAACCGGGCGCCGTAAAGAGCCAGGGGCTAAAGCTGCTCTGCGCGGGCGTCTGCCTCGGGGCGAACTGGGCGCTGCTGTTCGAGGCGTATAAGCTGGTGGGCGTATCGATGGCTACGCTGATGGACTACTGCGCGCCTGTCATCGTGCTGCTGCTCAGCCCGCTGCTGCTGCGTCAGAAGCAGGGGGCAAGGGCCTATATAGGCATGGCGGCGGCGGTTTTCGGGCTTGTGCTCGCGCTTGGCATCGGCGGGGTGCATATCACGGGCACGGCGCTCGCCGTGGGGCTCGCCGCGGCGGTGTTCTACGCTGGGCTCATCATACTCAACCAGATGATAAAGGGCTTCAGCGGCCTGCAGCTCACGGCCGCAGAGCTTGTAATAGCGGCGGTGGTCATGCTGGGCTATGTCCTGCTCAGGGGCGGGAGCATCCGCCTCCCCGGCAACGAGGGGGGCACGGCTGCGCTGCTCGTCCTCTGCACGGTGAACACGGCGCTGGCCTGTTACCTCTATTTTTCCTCGATGAACAGGCTGAGGGCGCGCACAGTGGCGCTCCTGGGGTACATAGACCCGGTGTCGGCCCTCGTATTCGCGGCTGTTTTCCTGAACGAGAGCATGACCGCGCTGCAGGTTTTCGGGGCTGCCCTCGTGCTGGCAGGCGCGGCTTACGGGCAGTCGGGCGGGAAAGAGCGGCTTTGACAAGGCGCCCGGTGCAGTATATAATCGACAGTGAGGTGACATATGGGACGCTGGCGCGATCTGCTTTTCGACAAGGGGCCGGAAGAGGGCTTCCGCATACATGTGGGGATGAGGATCGTCAAGACCGTCATCGCCGTATACGTCTGCGGGCTTATAGGCTACCTGCGCGGCGAGCTCGGCTTTTTCTCGATCATCGCGGCCGTCATCTGCATGCAGAAGAGCACGGACGCCACTATAAAGAACTCCTTCAACCGCGTGGTGGGCACGGCCATCGGCGGCACCTTCGGCGTGGCGATGCTGTTCGCGGAGACGCACTTGCACCTGCAGCGCTGCATGCCCATCTATCTGCTTGCGGTGGCGCTGCTGCTGATACCCATAATACTGGTGACGCTGGCGATAAGGAAGCCGACCGTGTCGGCCTTCGCCTGCATAGTTTTCCTCAGCATAGTTATCAACCACTTTACTGACGCCAGCCCGTACCCGTACGCGCTGGACAGGCTGCTCGACACGATAGTGGGCATTA
Source organism: Candidatus Scatomorpha stercorigallinarum (assembly GCA_018713375.1). The sequence continues at coordinate 1,978 of DVOV01000011.1, forward strand.
TAGTGACGCTGGTAGTAAACCTCGCCCTGCCGCCATATGAGAAAAAGGGCGGCGCGGCGGCGCTTACGCGGGGCGATACAAACAGCGGGAAGGGGAGCGGAAAACAATGAGCGTTACTTTTTCGGACTTTGGCGTTACCGCGGCGGGCGAGCGCGTGGTGCTCGCGCGCGTCGATAACGGCGAGCTGCGCGCGTCGTTCATCAGCTACGGCGCGGCGCTGACGGCGCTGGAGGTGCCCTGCGGGGACGGCTGGCTGGACGTGGCGCTGGGCTATGACAGCCTGGACGGCTACGTCCGCGGCGGGGGCTACCTGGGCGCCACGCCGGGGCGCTGCGCCAACCGCATAGGCGGCGCGCGCTTCACGCTGGACGGGCGGGAATACGTCCTGCCGGCAAACGACGGGGAAAACCACCTCCACGGCGGGCCGGAGGGCTTCGGCCGCCGCGTCTGGCAGGCGCAGGCGCTCGCCGGCGGCGTGCGCTTCACCTATGAGAGCGCGGACGGCGAGCAGGGCTACCCCGGCGCGCTGCATGCGGAGGTAGACTATATCCTCGACGGCTGTGCGCTGCACATCCGCTACCGCGCGCAGGCGGACGCGCCCACGCTGGTGAACCTCACGAACCACACCTATTTCAACCTCAACGGCGCGGGCAGCGGCAGCGCGCTGGGGCACGAGCTGCAGATCTGCGCGCAGAGCTACACGCCCGTGCGCGCCGGCTGCATCCCCACGGGCGAGATCGCGCCCGTGGCCGGAACGCCCATGGACTTCCGCGAGATGCGCCCCATCGGGGAGGCGGACCTGGGCTTTGAACAGCTCGCGCTCGGCGGCGGATACGACCACAACTACATGATCGACGGCGAGCATGGCACGCTGCGCCGCGCGGCGCTGCTGCGCGCTGACCGCAGCGGGCTGGTGATGGAGACGCTCACCACCTCGCCCGCCATGCAGTTCTACGCCGCCAACGGCCTTGGCGGCGGGCCCGTGGGCAAGGGCGGCGCGGTGTACGCGAACAACGATGCGGTCTGCCTTGAGACGCAGTTCCCGCCCGACGCCGTGCACCACCAGAACTTCCCCCAGTGCGTGCTCCGCCCCGGCGAGGTCTGGACGGCGGAGACCGTTTACCGTTTCGGGCAGCGCCCGAGGGCATAGCGGCCCGCCCGCAGGCGGGGCGGGATGCAGGGGCGAAGGCCCCTGCGACCCATTCCTGAGAGATTTCTTTTGCTTGCGCCAAAAGAAACCCCTCAGACTCCAAAGAAAAGCGCTTTTAGTGCTTATCGGTACGTAAAACCTGCCCGTCAGTATGGGTGGTGACTGACTTTCGGGTGGTCATCCCGTAGTCGAATAGCTTTGCACACCGACGACCGCGGAAGGCTTCGCTTCGCTCGCGCCGCTAACTGGTGAAAACCTGCAAGGTAGTGCCGCGACCGCAGGGAGCAACGCACGGTCGGCAAAGCTGCGCTTGGATGAAAAGAAGCGCGCCTCACCAACGGATGACCTCCGTTAGTGAGGCGCGCAGCGCATCTGCCTCCAGGCGCAGCCTGGGCGTTTTTCTTTGGGGCGCCACTCCCGTTTCTTTGGGCAAGACCAAAGAAGTGGGGTGGCACTGGCCCCCCTGCGGGGGCCTCCCTCAGCGCGGCGCGCAGCGCAAATACCCGCGGCCGTTGGCCGCCGCAGCCTGGGGCTTTCTTTTTGCGGGGGGCTGTGATAAAATCATGGTACTAATGTGTATTTGGAGGGCGCCATGCCGGGATTCCATGTCGTAAGCGAATATTCCCCCTCCGGCGACCAGCCGGAGGCCATCGAGGCCCTGGCCGCCGGGATAGAGAACGGGCTCGACGAGCAGACGCTGCTGGGCGTCACCGGCTCCGGCAAGACCTTTACCATGGCCAACGTCATCGCCGCCTGCGGCCGGCCGACG
>DVOV01000132.1 GCA_018713375.1 Candidatus Scatomorpha stercorigallinarum
CGCAAACATTCCTTACACGTTTCCCCGGCCGCGCCGAAGGCGCAGGGGAAACGTGCGCCCCCCGGCGGAAAAGATCGCCAACGGCGAGCTTTTCCGACGCCCGCCGTCAGGCGGGGCTTTTCCGACGCTCCCTACAGCATGACAGCCAGCGCCTCGTTGACCTCTTCCATCCGCCGCGCCACCTGCGCCGGGGTCTCGATGGGCTGGTTGAATTCGACGGTCTGGTTCACCGTGACCGCCGGGGCCGCCTGCGCCGCCTGCCGCTCCTGATAGAAGGCGTCCGCCGCCGACTGGGCCAGCGCCGCCATATCGGCCTGCGCCTGGGTCAGACGGGCGCTGAAATCCTCGAACCACGCGGCCACGTCGCCCGCGCCGCGCGCGAAGCCGTCCAGCAGCTTCTCGCCCAGCGTCTGCCCCAGCGCGTCGTACTCCGGCGCGTACTGCTCAAGAAGCGAGAGCAGCTCGTCCTGCGACTGGCTCAAAATCAGCTTCTCCGCCTCCGCCCGCAGCGCCGCCTCCTGCATGCGCTCGGCGTAGGCCGCCTCGACGGCCTCCTGCTCGCGGTCCAGCGCCTCCAGCTGGCTGTCCGCCGCCTGCTCGATCTGCTCGATCTGCGCGCGCAGGGCTTCCTTCTGATCCTCCAGATCAAGGCGCGCCAGGCGCTCCTCGCGGCTCTCCAGCGCCTGGTCCAGCTGCTGCTGGAGCCTGGCGCGGTTGTAGTCGTCCTGCTCGTAGGCGATCTGCTGGCGGAGCTTTTCGATCTTGCGCAGTTCCTCCGCGTCCTGCTTCTCGCGGTCCTGCGCCGTGGCGAGCTGGTCCAGCGCCGCGATCTGGTCCTCCACGGCTCTCACGCTGTCGTCCCGCCACGTCTGCCACGCCTCGCGGCTCTGCTCCAGCCGGTCGGTTTCGCCGTCCAGCATGGCCTGATAGCGGTTTTCCAGCGCGTCGATGACGCTGTCGGACAGTTGATCGAGGCTCTCGGCGTCCCGCTCGCGGATCTCCTGCTTGAGATCATAGACCTTTTCCTCCCAGTCCATGATCTCCTCGGCGTTGAGCTGATGCTTCTGCCGCAGGGCCTCCAGCTGCGCCAGCTCCTCCTCGAAGGTGATCTCGTTCATGTGGCGGCGGTGCTCGATGAGGCGGTAGTCCGCCTCGATGGCCTCCTGACGCCGCCGCTCGGCCTCCTCCGCCGCGCGCCGGGCCGCCTCGGCCGCGTCGGCCTCGTCATCCCCGCGCCTGCTGCCGCCACCGCCTCCGCCGCCGCGCGAGCCGCCGCCGCCCCCCGCGCTGATGCCCGCCTGCCCCATCAGGGACAGCAGCGTGGTGATCAGCGCGATCACCGCCTGAATGGCCGACAGCGGCTGGCTCACGTCCACGCCCATGGCCGCCTGGATCATGAGCGCCTGCTCCGTCTGCCGGGCCTGCGAAAGCATGCCCTGCAAGGTCGATACGATGCCCGCGCCCTCGCGCTGCACCCCGTCGCCCAGCGCGTCCACCTGCCTGTCCGCGGCGGCGGCGGCCTCGTCCATGTCCTCAAGGCTCCCGGAGCCCTTGTCGACGTTCACGCCGAGCTTCCTGGCCGCGCCGCTCAGGCTGTCGAATTCCTTTTCGACGTTCCGGCCGCTCTTTCGCGCGTCGTCGTAGGCGCGTTTGGCGTCCCGGTAGGCGTCGATGTGCCGCTGGATGCCGCTCAGGCTGCGCGCCTGCGATTCCAGGCCCCGCAGCGCCTGCGCCATCTCGGCGGCCGCGTCCGCGCATGCCGCCGCGCCCGACGCGGCCCCGGCCTGCGCCTGCGCAAGCGGCGCGAGCGCCTCCGCCGGGCCCGGCAGCGCTTCGGAGAGGCCCTCCGCGCCCTCCGCCGCCGCCTGAAACGTCTCCAGCAGGGCCGTCAGCCCTTCGCCCACGGCCGGCAGCGCCGTTCCCGCCGCCTCGCCCAGCGACGTCAGGTCGCCCGCCAGCGCGCCCTCCGGGCCCAGCAGCGCGCCCCACGCCTCGCGCAGGGCCTGCGCCTCCTCCCCTTCGGGCACGGCGGCGGCCAGCGAAAGCCCGGCGCGCACCGCCTCCGCCACCTGCGAAAACGCGCCCTTCGCCGCCTCCGCCAGCTCCGCCCAGAGCGCCTCCTGCGGCGCGGCCACGTCGCCCGCCGCGGCGGCGGCCTCCCCGGCGAAGCGGCGCAGGTCCGACAGCACCGCGTCCAGCTCGCCGTCCGCCTCCTCGACGGCCACGCGAACCCGTACCACCAGTTCATCCAGCGTCAAACGCGCTCACCTTCCCCTCCGAAAAACGCCTCGGGATGCACGGCCTCCTCCGCCTCATCCGCGGGCGGGCGGCGCAGGGCGTTCCATGCCTCCGCCACGGCCCCGATCTCGTCGAAATAGTAGTCCTCCATCAGCTCCCGCTTGCCGATGCCCAGACACAGCCCCATGGCGATCAGCCGCTGGAGCCAGCGCCCGTCCGCCCCGCGCGCGCCCGCTGCCACAGCGCCCGCGCGGCGCTCATAAAATTTTCGAGGTTGTTGACCTCCATCCACGCCCCGATCATCTCCATGAGGCCGTCCAGCCCCACGTTCGGGTCGTCGCGCAGGGCCTGCTCATCCAGCCCCGCCAGCTCGGCAAAGACCCTGACCGCCTCGTCCGGCAGCACGGTCAGCGCCCTCGCGCACAGGGCGATCAGCCCCTCGCGGTCCAGCGAGGCCAGCGCCCGCGCCGCGTCCTGCGCGCCGGGAAACAGCCGCCGGAGCACCTCCTGCGGAAGCCCGTCGATGCGCCGCGCCGCCCGCAGGAACCGCCCGATGGGCATGCGCCCGATCTCGTAGCCGCGCACCGTGCGCGCGGCGGGCAGCGACAGGTCGATGCTGGCGATCACGGGCGGTTTCGGGGCCGCGCCG
>DVOV01000133.1 GCA_018713375.1 Candidatus Scatomorpha stercorigallinarum
TCCAGAAGCTCATCTCCTGCCCGCTGAAGCCGTCCACGCCCATGAGCTCGAGCAGGAAGCCCATCATGTAGCGCATGACCAGGCCGCCGAGGACGTTGTAGAACGTCAGCAGGAAGAAGGCCGAGGCGACGCCTATGTAGCCGACCCACTTGTGCTTTTTGTTGAACGCGCCGTAAGCGCCGACGGCGCCGAGACCGGTCTTGCGGCCTATCGTCAGCTCGCCGAGCATGACGACCGCGCCGACAAAGATGACGAGCAGCAGATAGACGATAAGGAACGCGAAGCCGCCGTAGCGGCCCATCTTGTACGGAAATCCCCAGATGTTCCCGAGGCCGACCGCCGAGCCGACGGCAGCCATCAGGAAGCCGAAGTTGGTTCCCCATGAACCGCGTTCGTGTTCAAGGTGTTGAGATTTTTGATCCATTGATTTCCCTCCCAAATTTTAAATTAGCCGGCGTGATATCCGCGCGCCGGCTCTCCCAATCCGCGGAGACGTATCCCTGCGCCTCCGTGTTTATAATTTACACCAAAAAAGCGCCGTTTACAAGTCCTTAATTTGCCTATCAAATTTCTTTATTCAATTTACTCATATTATCGCCATTATTTTCTTTTTTTCTGTCAAATTTTTGTGCATTTTGACTATGTGCCGAGTTTTTATCAATTTTTGCTGCTTTAGCCTGCAAAATCATTGAATCATGCGGCTTTAGAAAGCATTTAGCCCTTGATTTTGCCGGGTATTCCTGTATAATTAGTGTGTTTATAAAAAGGATATGCCGCTTCGCGGCCTGAGAACACACTTTCTTTGGGAGGAATACAAATGACTTACGAGATGGACATCGCCGGCCTTAAGCGAGAGCTGCCGCTCTGCCGCGTTACGGACGAGCTGTACATAGGCGCCTTCGTCATGTTCGGGGATGTCGAGCTCACGGTCCACTGCGCGGCGGAGCTTTTGAAGCGCGCGCCGGAGTACGATTACCTCATCGCCCCCGAAGCCAAGGCCATTCCCCTGCTTTATGAGATGGCGCGCCAGTCGGGCGCGGAGAAGTATTTCCTGGCCCGCAAGGGCGCGAAGGCCTACATGACCGGCGTTTTTGAGGTCGAGGTGCGCTCCATCACGACGATGCACATACAGAAGCTGGTCATCGACACGGCGGACGCGGAGATGATAAAGGGCAAGAAGGTCCTCATCGTCGACGACGTCATCTCCACGGGAGAGAGCCTGCACGCGATGGAGGAGCTCGTGAAGCGCGCGGGCGGCATAATTGCAGGCAAGATGGCGGTCCTCGCGGAGGGCGACGCCAAGGACAGGGACGACATCATCACCCTGGCCCCTCTGCCGCTTTTCAATGCCGACGGCAGTGTAAAGGAATAATAAAGATGCCACCCGGCTCCGGAGCCGGGTGGCGATTTATCTGAGGTGCCTGAAAAACTCCGAGAGCACGGCGGCACATTCCTCGCGCAGCACGCCCCCGTAAACCCTGGGCCTGTGGCCGTAGTTTTCCTCGAAGAGGTTTATGACGCTGCCGACGGAGCCGGAGCGCGCCTCGCGCGCGCCGTAGACGACGGTGGAGAGCCGGGCGTTTATTATGGCCCCGGCGCACATGGGACAGGGCTCCAGAGTGACGGCCAGGCCGCAGCCGGAGAGGTTCCAGCTGCCGCGGGCGGCGCAGGCGGCGCGTATGGCCTCAGTCTCGGCGTGGGCGCAGGCGTCGGGCAGCTCCTCGCAGCGGTTCCGGCCCCGGCCTATTATCTCGCCCGCCTCGTCAAAGACGACGCAGCCGACGGGCACCTCGCCCATTTCCGCCGCCTCGCGGGCAAGCTCGAGCGCGGCGCGCATATACTTTTCCAAGTCCAAAATCTCACCACCCGGAGTGTGCTTATGCTTTCTATTTTACTCATAGGCGTCGGCCTGTCAATGGACGCCTTTGCCGTTTCGGTGACTAGCGGCCTGACGGTGAAGGGCTTCGGCCCGAAGCACGCGGCCCTGCTGGGCATATATTTCGGCGGCTTTCAGTTTCTGATGCCGCTCATCGGCTACCTGCTGGGCAGCACGGTGAGCTCCTTCGTGAGCGACTACGCGCCATACATCAGCTTTTTCCTGCTGGCCTTTGTGGGCATAAAGATGCTGGTGGAGGCGATAAGGGGCGGGGAGGCCGCGGTATGTACGCAGCTGCGGCATACGCAGCTGCTCATGATGGCGATAGCGACGAGCCTGGACGCGCTGGCGGTGGGCGTATCCTTTGCCTTCATGCCGGAGGTGTCGCTGCTTCCGTCCTGCCTGCTCATAGGCTGCACCACCTTTGTGCTCTGCTTTGCGGGCGGCATGGTCGGCGGGAAGATACCGGGCATATCATGTAAGACCGCCGGCATCGCCGGCGGCGTGGTGCTCTGCGCCATAGGGATAAAGCTCCTCATCGAGGGGCTGGCGGGCTGAGTTTGGAGGTTTTCATGAGTTTTCTCTATCTGCTTGAGGGCATACGCTGCCCCTTTCTCGACCGGCTCTTCAGCCTCATAACCGAGCTGGGCGGCGAGACCCTGTACATGGCGGTGGCCATAGCCGTCTACTGGTGCGTGAGCAAGGGCCTGGGCTACTACATACTGACGACGGGCTTTGTCGGCACCATTGCGAACCAGTTTTTGAAGCTCTGCTTCCGCATACCTCGGCCCTGGGTGCTCGACCCGGACTTCAGCATCGTGGAATCCGCCCGGGCCGGCGCGACGGGTTACTCCTTCCCCAGCGGGCACACGCAGAACGCCTTTTCCTCCTTCGGCTGTCTCGGCATGTGGACGAAAGGCGGCTGGCGGGCGCTGTGCTTTGCCATTGTCGTTCTCATCGGCTTTTCGCGGATGTATCTGGGCGTACACACGCCGCTGGACGTGGGCGTGGCCTTTGTGCTGGGGCTTGTGCTGATGCTGGCGCTGTATCCGGTGTTCCGGGACATTGAGGCGCACCCGGGGCGGATGTACGGCATCATAGGCGGAATGATAGCGCTGACGCTGGCGTATCTGTGCTACGTGGAGCTCTGGCCCTTCCCGTCGGACATAGATGCGGCGAACCTGGCCTCCGGCACAGAGAACGGCTACAAGCTGCTGGGCGCCTCGGCGGCGCTGCTGCTGTCCTACTGGCTGGACCGGCGGTACATCCGCTTCGATACGCGCGCGCCTCTGTGGGGCCAGGTTTTGAAGCTGGTGCTGGGCCTGGCGATAGTGGTAGGCATCCGCGTCGTGCTGAAGGCCCCGCTCTACGCTCTCCTCGGCGAAGGCGGCGTGGCGGACGCCGCGCGGTATTTCCTCGTCGTCCTCTTTGCCGCCGCCATCTGGCCCATGACCTTCCGCTTCTTCTCGAAAGCAGCCCGCGCGCAGCGCGTTTAAAGTTTTTTGCCCCGCTTTTTTA
>DVOV01000134.1 GCA_018713375.1 Candidatus Scatomorpha stercorigallinarum
AAGCAATAAAAATCCCCTCCGGCGGCAGTCTGAAATCGTCCCCTCGTTGTCCGCCTGCACGCCTATTTCACCGAAATAATAGCTGTTCACGTTCTTCGTGTGTTCGTACATCTCGCGCGCCGTGCGCGGGACGGCGCCGTAGAACGTCCGCCGCTCCGGCAGGCAGCTCCTGTCCGGGTCCGGCACGGCCTCGTACAGCGCCTGGAAGTCCTCCGCCGATTTCAGCGCAAGGGCTTTCAGAGCTTCGTACTCCTCCGCGCGCAGCGGCTGTTTCTCCGTGTCAAAAATCACGTCCGAATCCGCGTCGGAGACCGTCAGATCGGACTCTTTTTCCTGCACGAGGACCGGCTCCATCGCCCCGGGGACGGCCTCGCCCCGCCACCGCAGGTAGGACGCCGTCTCCGCCGCCATCTTGCCCACGGCCTCGGCGAGGGACCTGCCGCGCGTGAACGCGCCGGGGAAATTGTCCGCGTACAGGATGCTGTCATCGCCGTTGTGCTCCCAAACGCACCTTATCAGCATGTCCTCCCCCTCTTTCCGCAAAGATCCGGCCGCGGGCGTTTAGCCGCCGGAAGTTGGAAAAAAGCCTTGAAACACGCTTGTTTCAAGGCTTTTCAAGTGGTGGACGATACAGGACTCGAACCTGTGACCCTCCGCACGTCAAGCGGATGCTCATACCAGCTGAGCTAATCGTCCGTTTTTCAAGGCAAGGGTTATTTTACAGCATGGAGGGCCAAATGTCAACAACTTTTTTTGCGCCGGAAATATTCTTTTGTTTCCCGCGCCGCCTGGCCCGAAAGGGCGAGCAGCGCCAGCAGGTTGGGCAGGGCCATCAGGCCGTTCAGCGCGTCCGCCAGCGGCCAGGCCAGCTCCGAGCCCGCCGCCGCACCCAGGAAGGCCACCGCGCAGAACACGGCCAGGTAGGGCCGCACGGCGCGCCCGCCCAGCAGGAAGGCGCAGCAGCGCGAGCCATAGAGCCCCCAGCTGAAGAGCGTGGAGAGCGCGAACAGGCACATCCCCAGCGCCACCACCAGCGCGCCGCCCCTCTCCCCCAGCGCCGTGCCCAGCGCCCGGGCGCAGAGCGGGGCCGACTGCGCGCTGCCATAGCCTACGCCCACGCCGGAAACGAGCAGCGTCACGCCCGTCAGCGTGCAGACCACCATCGTGTCCGCGAACACCTCGAAAACGCCGTAGAACGCCTGGCGCACGGGCTCCGTCTCGCTGGTGGCGGCGTGGGCGATGGGCGCGGAGCCCAGCCCCGCCTCGTTTGAGAACACGCCCCGGCGCAGCCCGCAGTCGATGCACGCGCGCAGGCTCAGCCCCGCGGCCACGGACTGCGGCTCGAAAGCGCCGCGCAATATGAGCGCCAGCGCGCCCGGCAGGGCGTCCAGGTGCGTGAACACCACGGCCAGGCAGGCGAGGACATAGGCCAGCGCCGCCGCGGGCACCAGCATCCCCGCCACGGCGCCCAGGCGCTTCGCCCCGCCCAGCAGCACCGCCGCCGAACAGAGCGCGGCAAAGAGGCCCACATATGCGCTCACGCGCGCCCCGTCCGCCGCCGCGGCCGGCGCGCAGAGCTCCAGGGCCGTCTGCACGCTGGCCGCCAGCTCGCTCACCTGCACGGCGTTGCCCATCCCCAGCGCGGCCAGCATACCGGCCAGGGCGAAGCAGCGCGCCAGCGGCATCCAGCGCCGGCCAAGGCCGTTTTTGATGTAGTACATGGGCCCGCCGGCCCACTCGCCGCCGCTCCCCCGCTCGCGGTAGCGCACGGCCAGCAGCACCTCGGCGAATTTGGTGGCCATGCCGGGTATGGCCGTCACCCACAGCCAGAAGATGGCCCCCGGCCCGCCGAGGCTCACCGCCAGCGCCACGCCGGCGATGTTGCCCGTGCCCATGGTGCCCGCCAGGGCCGTGGCCATGGCCTGGAAGGGCGTGACGGAGCCGCGCCCGCCCTCCGGCTGCGAAAAGAGCCGCCCCAGCGTGCCGCGCATGACGGCGCCGAAGCGCCTCACCTGCACCCAGCCCAGCCGGCAGGAGAGATAAATGCCCGTGCCCATCAGCAGCAGCGCCATCGGCGCGCCCCACACGGCGCGGCTCAGGCGCCCGGCCATATCCGCGATGAAAGCAATGATACCGTCCATGCCCAGAGCTTATTCGCCCCCAGGCGGTAAAATGACAAAAAGGCCGCGGTGTCCGCGGCCCTTTTTATCATGCCAACGTGTATTTACCGGGCGTTGTAGGCCTCGATGCCCAGGCGCAGCAGCTCCATGGCCCGCTCCAGGCGGCCCTGCTCCAGCACATAGGCGATACGCGCCTCGTTCACGCCCTTGCCCGGCGTGGCGTAGAAGCCCTCGCCCGGCGTGAGCATCACGGTCTCGCCCTTGTCGTTGAACTCCTCCAGCATCCACTGCTGGAAGGTGTCCGTGTTGTCGACGGGCAGCTTCGCCATCAGGTAAAAGGCGCCCTCCGGCCGGCGGCAGACGGCGCCGGGGATGCGCATCAGCCCGGCATAGGCCGTGTCGCGCCGGCGCATGTACTCCTCGCGCACGGCGGCGAAATACTCCGGCCCCACGGTGTACAGCGCGGCCGCGCCCACCTGGTCGAGCGTAGCGCCGCAGAGGCGGGACTGGCAGAGCTTCAGCACCTGCTGCATCAGCTCGCGGTTGCGGGAAATGACGGCGCCCACGCGCGCGCCGCAGGCGGAAAAGCGCTTGGACACCGAGTCCACGACCACCACGTTCTCCCGCGCGTGCTCAAACTCCAGCATGCTGGCCATGGCCTCGCCGCCGTAGGTGAATTCGCGGTACACCTCGTCAGAGATGACGAACAGGCCGTGTTCCACGGCGATGTCGGCTATCACGCGCATCTCCGCGCGCGTGAGCACGCTGCCGGTGGGGTTGCCGGGGTTGGTGATGAGTATGGCCCGGGTGTGCTCGTTGATGAGCGGCTCGATGCGCTCGCGCTCGGCGTAGCGGAAGCCCTCCTCGGGCGTGGTGGGGATGGGGCGGATGGACGCGCCCGCAAGCGTGGCAAATGTCGAGTAATTGGGGTAGAACGGCTCGGGCGCGATGATCTCGTCCCCGTTGTCGAGTATGCAGTTGATGACCATGGAGAGCGCCTCGCTGCCGCCCTCGGTGGCGAGGATGCAGCCGCGCTCGATGGGCTGGCCCAGGCGCTCATAGTAGGCGTGCACGGCGTCCAGGTACTCCGGCACGCCATCCGAGGGCGCATAGCCCAATACAGGCTCGGAGAACCTCCTCACGGCTTCAAAATATTCCTTTGGCGTTTCAACGTCCGGCTGGCCGATGTTCAGTGGGTAGATCTCTATCCCCCTCGCTCGTGCCGCGGCTGCGTAGGGGGCGAATTTGCGGATAGGTGAAAGCTCGCATTTGAGTATTTTACTCGAGAACTTCATTAGGTATCCTCCCTTTCTTTATACGCGCCTGCTGGCTGGTTCGATTATACTCCCCCAATATGGCGCTTGGCAACCGTTAGTTTTCAGACATACTGACGGAAGCGCCGTCATATCATCGACCATGGGTCCCCGCCGGGCACCGGCGGGCGATGAATGACGTAGAAACGGGGGAAATCGCATGAAGACCACTCTTTCGCGGGCGATGAGATACATATCCTCCCACCGCCAGGCCGCCTCCGGCGCGGCGCTCGCGCTGGCCGTGATACTCATCTTCACGCTCGTCAGCAGCCCTGCCGTCGTCGGCGTCTCCGCCTCCCGGCGCTCGCTGCCCGTATACAGCGTCGAGCGCGACGGGAAATACGCCGCGCTCACCTTCGACGCCGCCTGGGGCAACGAGGACACAGAGCAGCTCATCGACATCCTCACGCACTACGGCGTGCGCGCCACCTTCTTCGTCGTCGGCGGCTGGGTGGACAAATACCCGGAGTCCGTGCGCGCCCTGGCCGACGCCGGCATGGAGGTGATGAACCACTCCAACACGCACGCCCACTTCGCCTCCCTCTCCGCCGCGGAGGTGGTGGAGGACGTCAACGCCTGCAGCGACAAGGTCGAATCCGTCACCGGCGTGCGCCCCACGCTCTTCCGCTGCCCCTACGGCGAATACGACGACGAAGCCATCGACGCCATCCGCGGCATGGGCGTGACGCCCATACAGTGGGACGTTGACAGCCTGGACTGGAAGGGCCTGGACGCCGCGCAGATCGAGCGCCGGGTGGTGAACGGCGTCAAGCCCGGCTCCATCGTCCTCTTCCACAACGCCGCCGAGCACACGCCGGAGGCCCTGCCGGGCATCATCGAGAGCCTGCTCGCCGACGGCTACACGCTCGTCCCCGTCTCCGAGCTGCTGCTCACGGGCGAATACGACATCGACCACACGGGGCGGATGCGCCCCGCGGCATAAACGGCGCAGGAAGGCCCCGCGCGGGGCCTTCCCTTTTACATGTTTTTCACAATTTGGAGCGGGCAAAACTGGATAAGAACCACGAATGTAAAGTTATAGATATTCTAAACATCCCAAACATTTTGTGCATTTATATCAAAAATTTTTTGAATTTTTAGGCAAAATCCTCACTTTTTCATTGCTTTATCCTGCGTCATCGTTTACAATATCCGTATGATAAAGTCCCCCATGTGGGGCAGATGACAGACGCAAGGAGTGTTGTGACATGGAAAACCTGTTCTGGATAGGCGTCGTGGGCGCGCTCATCGCGCTGCTCTTCGCCTGGTCTCAGGCTCGCAGGGTGAAGCAGTTTTCCGAAGGCACGCCGGCCATGGAAAAGATAGCGGCGGCCATCCGCCGCGGCGCCAACGCCTATCTCCGGCGGCAGTACAAGACCGTGGCGGTGATATTCGCCATCATCGCGGTCATCCTCGCCCTCCTCGCCTATCTCCCGCTGGTGAACGGCGAGGGGCTGGTGAACAAGTTCGTGCCCTTTGCCTTCGTCACCGGCGGGTTTTATTCCTGCATGGCGGGCTTCGTGGGCATGCGCATCGCCACCAGCGCCAATGCGCGCACGGCCAACGCCGCCAACGAGAGCCTCAACCGCGGGCTGCGCGTGGCCATCTCCTCCGGCTCCGTGATGGGCTTCACGGTGGTCGGGCTGGGCATACTGGACGTGTCGCTGTGGTTTTTGATCCTTGAATACGGCTTCAACTGCGACGCGGACACCATCGCCAACACCATGGTCATGTTCGGCATGGGCGCC
>DVOV01000135.1 GCA_018713375.1 Candidatus Scatomorpha stercorigallinarum
GAGGCCGCTGACCTTGTCCCGGGGGAGGTCAATCTGGGTGACGTCGCCGGTGATGACGATTTTGGAGCCGAAGCCCAGGCGGGTGAGGAACATCTTCATCTGCTCGCGGGTGGTGTTCTGCGCCTCGTCGAGGATGATGAAGCTGTCGTCCAGCGTGCGCCCGCGCATATAGGCCAGCGGGGCCACCTCGATGTTCCCGCGCTCGAGGTATTTGTTGTACGTCTCCGGCCCCAGCATCTCAAAGAGCGCGTCGTAGAGCGGCCGCAGGTAGGGGTCCACCTTGCTCTGCAGGTCGCCGGGCAGGAAGCCCAGCCGCTCGCCGGCCTCCACGGCGGGGCGGGTCAGGATTATCCTGTTCACCTTCTCGCTGCGGAAGGCCGCCACGGCCATCGCCACGGCCAGGTATGTCTTGCCCGTGCCGGCGGGGCCGATTCCGAGCGTGATGGTGTTCTGCGCCATGGCGTCCACATAGGCCTTCTGGCCCAGCGTCTTGGCCTTGATGGGCTTGCCCTTGGCCGTGATGCACACCACGTCGCCGGAGAGCTCGCCGATCTTCGCCTCCCGCCCCTCGCCCACGAGTTTGAGGATATAGCGCACGTTCTGCGCGTCGATGGCCTCGCCGCGGCTCGCCAGCTGCAGCAGCCCGTTGATAGCCTTCTCCGCGGCCATCACGTCCTCCGCCTCGCCGGAGATGCGCAGCTGGTCGTCGCGGTCGGTCACGCGCACGCCCAGCTCGCTCTCGATGATGCGCAGGTTCTGGTCAAAGGAGCCGAAAACGCTTATCACGTTCTCCATGCGGTCTATCGGCAGTGTCTTTTCTATCATTCGTACATCCGTTTCCTTCCCTGAGGTCTTACTGTGCCAGCGGCGTCTCCACCGCGATGTTCTGCAGGCACTCGGCGCGCAGCGTCACGAGCAGCGCCCCGCCGCTCTCGGCGGCGGAAAAGCTCTCGCTCAGCACCTCGCCCCCCGCGCCCAGGCGGCGCTCCAGCTCCGCCGCCAGCGCCGCGCGCAGCCGCGCCTCCAGCGCTTCGCGCTCCGCTTCGGCGTACACGGGCTCGTACTCCGTGTACGTCTCCCGTATCAGCTTCACTGGCAGGGCGAACACGCCCTCCACGGCCAGCGGGTATTCTTTTATTATTTTATCACAGCCGATATCCATTTTGCCACTGTCGCGGTAAAAATTCAAGCGCGTTTTCCCCACGGCCAGCGCCCAGCGGCTGTAACTGCGCCCTTCATCGCCGCGCGTGAGCTCTGAGAGCGGCGCGGAGGCCGTCAATTCATACCAGGTGCGGGCCGTGACGTCCGCCTGCGCGTGTACCTGCCTCGCCTCGCCCACGGGCGACGTCATCAGCGAGGACACCAGCTCTTCGCCCCTGAGCACGGCGTCGCCCGGCTGCACGGCCGGCGCGCCCATATAGACGTCCATGCGCACGATGATGCCCGTCTCCGCGGCGGTGACGGCGCAGGGCGCGTCGTTGTCGATGAGTTCAGGCCGCTCCACGCGCTCGCGCACCTCCACCACGGCCCGCGAGCCGGCCACGGTCACGCCCACCCAGCTGAGCTCCGGTACGGCCAGGATGACCTCGTTTTTTATCCGGTCCGCCTCCCAGCCCGGCCAGAATGAGCCGTATCCCACGCCCGCGTCCTCCAGCGCGCGCAGTATCTCCCCGTCGGAGACGGCCTCGTTGCCCGTCACCTCGATGTCCCAGACGAAAAGGCTCGACGCCGCCAGCAGCGCGAAGCAGAGCGCAAGCGAGAACATCAGCGCCATCCGCCGTCGCGCCCGCCTGCGGATGGCCGGCGCGCCCGTCCTGTGCAGCACACGCAGCTCGCACTGCGAGCGCACGGCCAGCCGCCGCGCCTCGCCCAGCGCCGCGGCGGGCAGCGTCAGGCGCAGCGTGCAGCCGTCCACGCTCTCCGCGCCGGAAAAGCCCACGCCGCTCTCCGCCAGGGCGTTCAGCAGCTTTTCCGGCTGCGCTCCCGACGCTTCCACGCGCACGCTTGCGCGCAACATATCCCCCGCGCGGCCCATCAGTCCAGCTCCACGCACAGGATGCGCCCCCTGACGAGCAGGGCCTCGCGGTCCATGGCCGCCAGCGAGAGCCCCTCGCCGCGTATGCGCGCCAGCGCCCCGCGGCCCTGCACCTCGATGCACTCCGGTGAATAGAGGCTGATGCCCCTGTGCGATTCCACCAGCGCCCTCCTGCTGCCCAGCAGCGTCAGCTTCAGGCAGCCCGCGGCCTCCGCCGGCAGGTCCAGCCGGTCGGCTATCTCTTCCCTGAACGCCCTTGCCGGCATACGCCTCACCCCCCATGCGGGATTTTATGCCCGCGCGGCGGATATAATGAGCGCGCGGCGAATAGGCTTTTTGGCGGGAGGTATGTCCAATGAGCCTTGTACGCCGCCTTTCGCCGCTCTTTGCCGTTCTCGGCCTCGCCGCGCTTGCCGCCTTCTCCAGCGGGGCCATGGAGGGCGCGCGGCGCGGCCTTGACGCCTGCGCCGCCGTGCTGATACCCTCGCTGTTCCCGTTTTTCATCGTCTCCGCCCTGCTGCGCTCCAGCGGCGCGGTGCACGCGCTCGCGCGCTCGGCCTCGGGGGCGATGCCCCGCGCCTTCGGCGTGCCGGGCTGCTGCGCCGCCGCCCTCATGCTGGGCCTCGCCGGCGGCTACCCCATCGGCGCCGCCACCCTCGCCGCGCTCGTGCGCTCCGGCGACCTGCAGGCGGAGGACGCCTCCCGCGCCCTCGCCTTCTGCAACTGTTCCGGCCCCGCCTTCCTGATAGGCGCGGCGGGCGCGGGCGTTTTCGCCAGCCCCGCCGCCGGCGCGCTGCTCTATGCCTCGCATATCGCCTCCGCCCTGCTCGCGGGGCTCATACTGCGCCCGCGGCGCGGCGGCGTCCGCCCCTCCGCCCCCGTCGCGCCGCCGGAGCCGCAGCCCGGCGCGTTCACGGAGGCCGTCGCCGGCGCCGTGCGCTCCATGCTCACGGTCTGCGGCTATGTCGTGGCCTTCAGCGCCCTCACCGGCGCGCTGGAAGCCGCCGGCGTGTTCTCCCGCCTGGCCGGCGATCTGGCCGTGCGCACGGGCCTCGGGCTGAAGCTCAGCCGCGCGCTGCTGACGGGCTTTTTTGAGCTCGGCGGCGGGCTCTCCGCCCTCTCCGGCGCCGGGCTGACGCCGCTATCCCTCGCCTGCGCCTCGCTGCTGGCCGCCTGGGGCGGGCTCTCCGTCCATTTCCAGACCGCCGCCGTGTTCGCCGGCACAGGCGTCTCCCTCCGCCGCCACACCGCCGGAAAGCTGCTCGCCGCCGTCCTCTCCGCCGCCATCACGTTGCTCTCCGCCCGCTTCATCCTGTGAATGCGCCTGATAGGCGTTGCGCCCGCGCCGCATCAGTGGTAAAATATAAATACTGCCGGGCGGCAAAATCAGAGCTCAAAAAAGGTGAAAAGGCCATGAAAAAAGAGAAGATCAGGTTTATATTCTTTCTCCTTGCTTCGATATGTTTCCTTATAGTGTCGGTGATAAATTTCATGGATAAGGACATTGCCACGGCAATAATATTCCTGCTGTTGGGCGTTTCATTTTTGCTTTTGTCCACTGCGCATCTGAAAAAAGGTAAGTAAACAGCCGCGCCCCGTTCGGCGCTTTGAAAAAAGCTGCATCGTCGCGCAAAGGCGGCGCTCCCGCGCGGGGGCGCCGCCTTATTCTACCCTCATGAGCCCCTTCACGCCCTCGCGGGGCAGGATCTTCAGCTCTTTCAGGCCAAACCTTTCCTTCAGCCACGCGCGGTTCTCCCCGTGCTGGCCCACTGCCTGCGACAGCAGCCGCGGCTCCACATACAGCACCGCGCGCGCGCCCGGCTCCGCGCCCGCGAGCAGCTCCTCGGCCCTGGAGCGCATGATGCGCGCCCTCACCAGCTCGCCCAGCGCGGGGTGATAGGCCCCGCCCGCCGCCTGGCCGCCTGAGAGCTCCTCTGTCGGGTTGAGGCCCAGGCGGATGACGGGTATCCCCGCCGTCTCGAAAACCGGCAGGATGCGCGCGCAGACGCGCACGGCGTCCTCCA
>DVOV01000136.1 GCA_018713375.1 Candidatus Scatomorpha stercorigallinarum
TATCGTGCGTCCTGCGGAGCTTCATTCTCCGTCAGCAGAAGAAAACTGCTTGACCGAGAATGTTGCGTCACTTCGTTCCGTCAAGGTGGCTACACCCCCTTGCGCCGCTAATGCAGCTATCCCCTGTGGACTTGCCGTCCGCAAACGGTTTTGACAAACCGTTCGCCGCCAGCAAACTTGAAGATTAGACATAAACAAATCCTCCGCATGGTCTAAGCCATACGGAGGATTAACTGTTTTACGGATACCCGCCCATCGGGGCGGGCGTTTTTTTGCCCGGCTGCGCTCAGTTGGCGCCGTTCAGGACCTCCCAGGCCATGTCGGGATAGTCGGTCATGATGGCGTCCGCGCCCTTGGCGGAGAGCTCGGCGACGGTCTCGGCGTCGTTGATGGTCCAGTA
Organism: Candidatus Scatomorpha stercorigallinarum; assembly: GCA_018713375.1. The sequence continues at coordinate 401 of DVOV01000136.1, forward strand.
CTGCACGGCGATGTCGTACTCGTGCGCGCGGTTGATGAGCCGTGTGGAGCCCAGGTAGACGAGCCCGTTATAATAGGTGGTGGGTATCTGCAGCGCCTCGAACTTGTAATAGCCCTCGTCGCGGCTGATGCCGAGCAGGCTGTCGAAGAAGAAGCCGGCCACCTCGCCCACGCTGGCCGAGCGGAGCATGTCGGGGTAGTTGGCCTCCATGTACTCCGTCACCTCGGCGTTGAAGGTGCCGATGACGGCGTCGTCCAGCAGCCCGAAGGCCTCCAGCTGCCGGTAGAGCTCGTCGCAGGCGGCGTAGCCGAGCTCGCCGGAGTCCTTGATCTCGATGATGTAGTCATAGTCGCCGTGATCGGAGAGATAGCTGAACACGTCCTGCACGCGCATGATGTGCAGGCCCTCCGGTATGTCCTCCCCGCGCAGGCCCTGATAGGGCGCCTCGCCGCTGTCGCTGACGAATTGCTCGCCCATGTTCAGCTCATAGAGCTCCTCGTAGGTGTACTCGGAGGGGCGGACGGATCCGTGACCAAAGTGCTCGACGGCGTCGCTGGTGCGGTCGAGCGTGCCGTCGTGCAGCAGCACCAGCTCGCCGTCCGCCGTTATATGTACGTCGAACTCAAAGATGTCTATCTCAAAGTCCGACTCCACGCAGTTTTTGAAGGCCATGAGCGTGTTCTCCGGGGCGATGCCGCCGCCGGAGCGGTGGGCGGAGACGCGCGCGGCGCCCTCTTTGGAGATGTGCGGGTTCGTGCAGCTATCCACGGACACCGGCGGCGCGCCGGAGTAGTCGTGCGAGAGGGCCAGGTAGGCCGCCAGCGCGAGCAGGAGCAGGATGATGACGATGATGCCGATGACGGCAAGCGCTTTTTTCAGTCCCTTAGACATATCTTTGCCGGCCTTATCTGTAAGTTTGTTTTCATGCGCCGGAAAGGCCCCGCTGAGCGGGGCCTTTTGCCTGCGCGGTCAGGTGAGCTGTATCCCCCAGATGCCCGCCGAGGTGCCGATGAGCACCGTGTTGTCATAGACGGAGGGGGAGGCCTCGATCAGCGCGCCCAGGTTCATGCTGTCCAGCTCCTGGCCGGTGGCGGCATCGATGAGGTAGATATAGTGTCCCGTGACGGTGTAAATCAGGTAGCCGTTCCCGTCGCTGTCATAGACGAGCGAGGGGGTGCTCCAGCTGTAGGTCTGCGTGGGGAAGTTCCAGACTTCCTCGCCGGTCTCCTTGTCGATGGCCAGCAGCTGGCTGGTGCCGGCGTTCGGATAGCGCGCCAGGGCGATGAAGATGAGGTCGGAGACGTTGCCGCCGCCGGAGACCACGCTGCCCTGCGCGCCGCCGGAGAGGCCGTCCACGGTGTAGCAGGTGTAGTCCGTCTGCCAGACGATCTCGCCGTTCTCGGCGTCTATCTTCCAGATGGGCACGTTGGCGGTGGTGTAGCTGCGCCAGCCGTAGTGGAAGCTGGTGCTGACGTAGAGATAGGGGTGGCCGTCCTCCACGCAGAGCACGGGCGTGCAGTTGGAGTCGTCAAGGATGTCCTGCACCCAGACGAGCTCAAGCTTGTTCATGTCCAGGCACATCAGCCGCCCGCCGTTGTCGGCGAGGAAGAGGTAGCCCTCATAGGCCACGGGCGAGGCCTCGAAGCCCAGCCAGTAGCGGCTGGCGGAATAGCGCCACTTGGTGCAGCGCTCGGGCCCGATGCTGATGGTGCCGGCCTCCGGGTCGTACTGCGTGCCCAGTTTGATGAAATACACCACGCCGTTCTCGCCGGGGTAGATGAGCGTGTCGCTCTCCGCGTCCACCAGGGGGGCGGCGTCGTACATCGGCCAGTTGCGCAGCGCAAAGCCGTCGTCGCTGGCGCCGAACTCATAGAGGATGGAGCAGTCGATGAGGTTTATCACGAAGGCCCGAGAGGAGCCCTGGGCGGTGTTATAGCCGCTGCCGCAGAAGAGCAGGGGATAGCCGCGGGGGTCCAGCGTGCCCGTGCCCTTGAAGGGGAAGCCCATGTAGAGCGGGTCGCGGGTGCTCTCGCCGGTGGCGAGGTCGAGGAAGTAGATATACCCGTCCCCGGAGGGGGAGATGACCTCCACCAGCTCGTCTTTTTCCTTCGCCCAGTCGTACATGTTCATGTGCTGGCGCAGCTCCTTGGGCCAGACGGCCGTGAGCTGCTGGCCGGTCCACATGTTGTACGAAGTGAAGCTGCCCGTCTGCATGACGCCGGTGTTGTGGTTCCAGTAGGTGCCGAAGGCCTTGTTGACGATGTCCTGCTCGCCGTAGGCCGAGTTGTCGCGGTAATTGTTGCCGCGGAAGGTGACGATGCCCTGCACGTCGGCGGAATACTCCTCGGCGGGGCCGAAGTATATCTCGTCCACGGGCTCATACTCGCCCTCCAGCATCACGCCGTCGATCATTATGGCCTGCTCGCCGGTGAAATTCGCCGGGTCCGTGGCCTCCGTGTGATAGGGCTCAAAGGGCGTGGGCGTGGGCGTCGGCGTAGGGGTCGGCTCCGGCGTCGGCGTGGGCGTGGGGGCCGGCTCGGCGGTCTCCACGGGCACAGGCGTGGGCGTGGGCTGCACGCGCGCGGGCTCGCTCGTCAGCGAGAGATAGATGATATAGCCCAGCAGGGCGACCAGTGCCGCCAGCAGCACGCCCAGCAGGGCGGTGACGGCCGCCGGCCGCCGGCGGGGGCGCTCATTGTCGTTATTTCCCATTTTCCCCTCCGAAAGACGCTGTCTTTACTCAGTGAAATGAATGTGGTTGTTGATGTGGTCCTGGCAGAAGCAGTGGTAGCCCGCGCACTTGGAGCAGTAGCGGAACTCCAGGTCGGGATAGTCCGTGTCCGTGCGGCCGCAGACTTCGCACTTGCGTGTGTAGTTCTTGTTCTTCTGCTCGTACTTGATGCGGTGCACCTCGCGCTTGAAGTCCACGGTGTTGCGCCGCTGCTGCCTCCCGCGGGGGATGACGGAGCCGAAGAGCATGTCGCCGCAGAAGAGGAAGTAGTTGAGGATGGCCACGAGCGGCAGGAAGCTCATCAGCCCCATTCCCGCGCCAAGGTTGCTGAATATGGCGTAGACAAAGTACAGCGCGTCAAGGACGGCCAGCCACTTCATCTTGATGGGGATGATGAAGAACAGCAGCACCACGTTGTCCGGGTAGAGCGTGGCGAAGGCGAAGAACATCGAAAGGTTGATGTAGTTCGCGGTCATGCTGTAGCTTATGCCGCGGACGAAGTAGATTATGAAGCCGTAGACGACCTGCAGCAGCATGCCGCAGAGATAATAGATGGTGAAGCGCCCCGCGCCCCACTGCCGCTCCAGCGTGCTGCCGATGAAGTAGTAGAAATAGAGCGAGATGAGCAGGGAGAAGGGGCTGCTGTACAGCGGCAGGAAAACAAAGGTCACCAGCCGCCATATCTGCCCGCGCAGGATGTGATAGGGGCTGAAGGCCAGCAGCTCCCGCAGCATCCCCGTGGTGTCCATGGCCGAGAAGAGCCACACGGCGATGTTGCCTATGCAGATGATCATCATCAGGTTGTTGATGCCAAAGCGCGGGTGCTTATAGCAGAAAAGATCCACCCGCTTCATGAAAGCCTTCAATGAACCGCCCTCCAGACAGATTTCGTAATAACAAAGTATAGCACGCGCGTGTTAAATTTACAAGTGCGCCCTATACGGCAAAAGCGGGGGACCGTCGGGTCCCCCGCCGGGATATCGCGTTTCAGCCCCAGAGCTTTTCCGGGTAGAGGCCGGAGTCGATGAGCGCGCCGATGGCGCGCACCACGTCCGGCTTGTCCTCGCGGTAGGTCATGCCGTGCCAGACGTCCTCGCTCTCCAGCACGCGCACGGAGCAGAGCCCCTCGCGCAGCAGCTCGCCGACGAGGTTGGGGACGTACATCTCGTCCTGTACGTTGAGCGGCAGCTTTTCGCGCAGGAAAACGGGGAAGCGCCGGTCGATCTCCTCCAGGATGTCATAGGTGAAGCCCCAGAAGTTCATGGACACCACGCTGTCCGCCGGCACGGGGATGAGCGTTTGGCCGCCGTCCGTGCTGTAGGCGGGCCCTGTGGGCGTTTTCACCACGTACGTGCGCTCCACGATGCTGTCCAGCATCCCGCCGGAGGACACACAGAGCCCGCGCGCCACCTTGCCGCTGTCCGTCAGCGTGTTGCCCAGGCGGTAGCCGGCCATGCAGAAGCGCATGGGCCGCGCCGCGCTGTCCACGGAGCGGAGCTCGTCATAGACGTGCCGGAAGGCGTTGGGGCCGTAATAATCGTCCGCGTTGATCATGGCGAAGGGGCCGTCCAGCACCTCGCGGCAGCAGAGCAGGGCGTGCGCCGTGCCCCAGGGCTTTTTGCGCTCGGGCGGGATGGCAAAGCCCTCGGGGAGGAATCTTTCGTGCGTCTGGAAGGCGTACACCGTTTCGATGCTGCGCGAGACGCGGCGGCCGATGGCCTCCTCAAAGTCCCGGTGCATCCAGGGCGCGATGAGGAACACCACGCGCTTGAAGCCCGCGCGCACGGCGTCGTAGATGGAGTAGTCGATGATGATCTCCCCGTGCCTTCCAACGGGGTCGATCTGCTTGAGCGAGCCGTAGCGACTGCTGAGCCCGGCCGCCAGGACGACGAGAGTGGGTTCTGCCATGGCAAACACCTCCATGCCGATTCTACCAGAGATTGACGGGTTTGTCACGGTGATTGTTTCAAAAATTTTGACTTCTTTTGGCGTTTTTCGCCGGGGCCGTACATCCAGTTGGAGAAGAGGATGTAGACGAGCGAGATGGCCGAGCTGACGGCCCAGGTGAGGGGGTAGGCCCAGTATATGTACACGATGTCGCCGAAGGCGTACATGACGTAGAGTATATAGGCGATGCGCAGCACGCACCAGGTGGAGAGCATGATGGCCATCGGCACGAAGGCCTTGCCGGCGCCGCGGCAGATGGCGGCCACCGTGTGCGTGAAGGCCAGCAGGAAGTAGAACAGGCACTCAATGCGCGCCTGGCGCACGCCGTAGGCGATGACCTGCGGGCTGTCGTCAAAGAGCGCTATCAGCTGCGGCGCCAGCAGGTAATAGCAGACGCCGATGACCTCCGCCAGGCAGACGGCGGCGACGATGCCGAAAAGCGCGCCTTTTTTGGCGCGGTCGAACTTGCGCGCGCCCAGGTTCTGCCCGATGAAGGTGGTGAGGGCCATGTTGAAGCTGGCGATGGGGATGAAGGCGAAGCCCTCGATGCGCGACTGCGAGCCGAAGCCGGCAGTGGCGAACTTGGCGAAGGAGTTGATCTGCGTCTGCACGATGACGTTGGCCAGCGCGGTGACGGAGTTCTGCACGCCGGAGGGCAGGCCGTAGCGCAGTATCAGCTTCAGCGTCTCCCAGTGGAAGCGTATCTTGCGGAAGGAGACGGTGTAGATATGGCCCTTGCGCGTCAGGTGCCAGAGGCAGAGCACGCAGCTCACGGCCTGGGAGATGGTGGTGGCGAAGGCCGCCGACCACACGCCCCAGCCAAAGCCGCCCACGAACAGCAGATCGAGCACCACGTTCGTCATGGAGGAGACGATGAGGTAGATGAGCGGGCGCTTGCTGTCGCCCAGGGCGTTCATGATGCCGGTGCAGATGTTATAAAGCACCACGGCGAACGCGCCGAGGAAGTAGTAGCGGAAGTACTCGATGGCCTCCGGCAGCACCTCCGGGTCGGTGTCCATCCACACGAGCAGCGTGGGCGTGAACGCCACGCCCAGCACGGTCAGAATAAGGCCGCTGACGAGGCCCATGGCGAGGTCCGTGTGTATGGCGCGGAAAACGCCCTCCCCGTCCTGCGCGCCGAAGCAGTGCGAGATGACGACGCCCGCGCCGAGCGCCGTGCCGTTGAAGAAGCTGACGAAAAGGAAGATGAGCGAGCCCGAGGAGCTGACGGCCGCCAGCGAATCGGTGCCCAGGAACTGCCCCACGATGACGGAGTCCGCCGCGTTGTACAGCTGCTGGAACACCTGGCTGAGGAAAACGGGCATGGCGAACTGGATGATGAGCAGGTAGGGGCTGCCCTCCGTCATGTTCTTAACGGTGGATGAGCGGCTCATATTATTCAAATTGTGGGCGTGATGCAAATTCATAGCTGGGATATTATATACCCGCCGTATTAATTTGTCAAAGGGGGTCGCCCTCCGCCTCCACATACATTTCCTCGCACATCTGCTGCGCCGAGCGCAGCCGCGCTTTCGCCATTTCCACGTTGCCGAGCTCCAGCGGCTCAAGGGCGTCCGTGGCGGCGTTGAACATTTTTAGGTACAAGAGCGCGCTGTCCAGCGGCCGTATATCCCTGCCGTTGGCATTGCCCGAGTCGGTCATGATATATCACCTCAATAATAAAGGTATCATATGCGCATTGCGAACGCAATACTAACGCAATGTATAAATGGAAAACTTCATGCAATACAATAAGTGCCGATAATTGTATTGCGAGGGTCTCAAATGTCCAAATTCAAAATTCCCAATGTCCCGCCGACGACCAACAAGACGATACGCTTCCCGAACGACGTGATAGAGGCCGTTGAGAGGGCGATAAGCGGGCGGAACTGCACGTTTTCCGCCTTTGTCGTCGCGGCAACGCGGGCGGCCCTGGATGACCTTGAAGAAGAGGGGCAGTGAAGCGCGTTTTGCCATTTTGATATGGCGCACAATATAAGAAAACCCCGGCCGTCTTTTGACGGCCGGGGTTTTTGCTTGTATGGTGGAATTACTCGCGCGGGGTCTTGATCTGGGCCTGGGCAGCAGCCATGCGGGCGATGGGCACGCGGAACGGGCTGCAGGACACGTAGTCAAGGCCGGTGCGGTGGCAGAACTCGACGCTGCTCGGCTCGCCGCCGTGCTCGCCGCAGATGCCGAGGTGGATGTCGGGGCGGGTGGCGCGGCCGAGCTTGCAGGCCATGTCGACCAGCTTGCCGACGCCGACCTGGTCGAGACGCTCGAACGGGTCGTTATCGAAGATCTGCTTCTCGTAGTAGCTGGGCAGGAAGCTGCCGGCGTCGTCACGGGAGAAGCCGAAGGTCATCTGGGTGAGGTCGTTGGTGCCGAAG
>DVOV01000137.1 GCA_018713375.1 Candidatus Scatomorpha stercorigallinarum
GACCTACAACAAAATATGCCTTATCAAGAGTGGCGGAGGGACCGGCCCTGTGAAGCCCGGCAACCTGCAAATGCAAGGTGCCAAATCCGGCGGTGTGACATCGAAAGATGAGGGACGAAAGACCGAACAAACCCCGCCGGGCACTGCCCGGCGGGGTTTTTGCCGCCGCGCGGCCCGGCGTGCGCGCGGCGCGCATACCTGCGCCGCATGAAAGGAAGGGAGACCCGTGTCCGACCTTGAAAACTGGCTCAGGCTCTGGCAGGACGCCGTACTGTCCGCCTTCGGCGGGCAGCGCGTGCGCTTTCTGGGCATCCAGGGCAGCCGGGCGCGCGGCGAGGCGCGCCCCGGCAGCGACATCGACGCCGTGCTCATCCTCGACGAGCTGCGCTTTGAGGACGTGGGGCGCTACGCCGCGGCGGCGGACGCCCTGCCGGAGCGGGAAAAGCTCTGCGGCTTCCTCGGCGGCTGGCGGGAGCTGGAGCGCTGGCCGCGCGGCGAGCTCTGGCAGTTCTGCCTGGACACCCGGCCCGTCCTGGGCTCGCTGGAGCCCATCGCCGCACAGCTGACGCGCGGCGACATACGCGAGAGCGCGCTCGCCTGCGCCGGGGCGGTGTACCACGGCTGCGTCCACGCGCGGCTGCACGCCCTGGACGAGGGTACGCTCGGCGAACTGATGAAAACGGCGTTCTTCGCCCTGCGCGCCATCCACGCGCTGAAAACAGGCGAGGCGCTGCGCACACGCGCGGAGCTGGCGGGGCGCCTTGACGGCGTGGAGCGCGATATCGCCCTCGGCACGCTGCCGGGCACGGCGGAGGAGCGCGCCGCGGCGCTGTTCAACTGGAGCGCGGCCGCGCTGAGGTCGCTGTGAGCGCGGCGGGGGAGGGCGCGGCGGTCATCCGCGCGCTGCGGCCGCAGGACAGCCGCCTGGAGGTCAGCGCCATATACGAGGAGAGCTGGCGCTGGGCCTATCGCGGCATCGTGCCGCAGGCATATCTGGACGTCCTGCCGCCCGGGCGCTGGGCGGCGTTCATCGACACGCCGGGGATATATACGCTCGTCGCCGACGACGGCGGCGCCCTCGCCGGGACGGCCAGCTTCTGTGCTTCGCGCTTCCCGGAATATGAGGGCATGGGCGAGATCGTCTCGCTCTACCTGCGGGAGCCCTATGCCGGGCGCGGCCTGGGCCGCGCGCTGCTCGAAGCCGCTGCCGCCGCTCTCGCGGCCCTGGGCTTTGAGGACATCTTCCTCTGGGTGCTGGAGGAGAACGCCCGCGCGCGCAGGTTCTACGAACGCGCCGGCTTTGCCGCCGCCGGCGAGGCGATAGAGTGCGACATCGGCGGCAAAACGCTGCGGGAGCTGCGCTATGTGCGCCGCGGCGATCGAAACAGTTAATAATAACGAAGGAGATATAAAAATGGCAAACTATCTGTTTACTTCCGAATCCGTCACCGAGGGGCATCCCGACAAGATCTGCGACCAGATCTCGGATGCTGTGCTGGACGCCATACTGGAAAAGGACCCGGAGGGCCACGTGGCCTGCGAGTGCACGGCAACGACCGGCATGGTGTTCATCATGGGCGAGATATCCACGAGCTGCTACGTCGACATCGCGCACATTGCGCGGGAGGTTATCCGCGATATCGGCTATAACAACGCCTCCTACGGCTTCGACTGCGACACCTGCGCCGTGCTCACGGCCATCGACGAGCAGAGCGGCGACATCGCCATGGGCGTGAACGAGTCCCTCGAGCTCAAGGAGGGCCAGCAGGGCGAAGACCTGACCAACGGCGCGGGCGACCAGGGCATGATGTTCGGCTATGCCTGCGACGAGACGCCGGAGCTGATGCCCCTGCCCATCTCCCTGGCGCAGAAGATGGCCCGGCGGCTGACCGAGGTGCGCAAGAGCGGCCAGCTCCCCTATCTGCGCCCGGACGGCAAGACGCAGGTGACCGTGGAGTACGACGGCGAGAACCGCCCCGTGCGCGTGGACACCGTGGTCGTCTCCACCCAGCACGCCGCGGACGCGGAGCTCGCGCAGATCCGCGAGGACATGATAAAGTACGTCATCAAGCCCACCATCCCCACCGAGCTCGACCGGGGCGACATCAAGTACTACGTCAACCCCACCGGGCGCTTCGTCAAGGGCGGCCCGGCGGCGGACTCCGGCCTCACGGGCCGCAAGATCATCGTCGATACCTACGGCGGCAGCGCCCCCCACGGCGGCGGCTGCTTCTCCGGCAAGGACCCCACCAAAGTTGACCGCTCCGCGGCCTACGCCGCGCGCTACATCGCCAAGAACATCGTCGCGGCAAAGCTCGCCCGCCGCTGCCAGGTGCAGCTGGCCTACGCCATCGGCGTGGCCAACCCGGTGAGCGTGAACGTCACCACCTTCGGCACCGGCACGGTGCCGGACAGCGAGCTCGAGCGCGCCATCGGCGAGGTGTTTGACCTGCGCCCCGCGGCCATCATCCGCGACCTCGACCTGAAAAAGCCGCAGTACCGCCGCCTCGCCGCCTACGGCCACATGGGCCGCGAGGACCTCGGCGTAGCCTGGGAAAAGACCGACAGGGTGGACGCCCTGCGGGCCGCGCTGGCGGTGTAAAAGCAGGGGCGAAAGCCCCTGCAAACCAATTCTGAGAGATTTCTTTTTGTCTTGTCAAAAAGAAACCCCTCAGACTCCAAAGAAAAGACGCTTTGGTGCTTGTCGAAGCCAAAGGCCGGTTTTCACCAAACTTTCCGTTATCGAAAAGTTCCCATCCCTAATGGTGAATGAGTTACCTCATCGCCGACCGTGCGTTTGCTTCGCTTCGCTCGCGGCACTGACGGGAAATAAATGAAACCTCCGCCGCGAAGCGGCGCTCTGCCTCCAGGCGCAGCCTGACTCCCATTTCTTTGGGCGAGACCAAAGAAATGGGGTGGCAAAAAGGCCCTACAGGGGCTTCGCCCCTGCGCCACACAAAAAGCCGCAGCTTTTTAAGCTGCGGCTTTTGCGCGCGTTTTTCAATTTTCCAGCCCTGAGAAGGCGTCGCTGACATACAGGTTATTGCCGGAGGCGTCCTCAATGTGCCGGAAGTCCGAGAACTGGAACCAATACATCTCGCCGTCCGGCGCTATGACGCTGGCCCAGCTTTTGTTATCGGTGCTGTAGAAGATGAGGTCCGTGCCGGCGGGGAGGGTGGTCTGCTCGCTCTCCGTGACCGGCAGGGAGTAGGCCGGAAGGTCGGCGAGCGTGGTAACGGGCCCCGCGCCCCTATAGCCGTCGTCGGATATGAGGAACAGCTCCTGCTCCACGGGCACGACGGCCGGCGCGCCGTTTTCGTACACCATCGCGTAGTCTTGCAGATACCGCCAGTCGCTGTTGAGCAGGCCGAGGGGCAAGCGGCCGGCCGCGCCGCCGCCGCGGCCGTAAAATGTGAGCTCGTCCGCTCCGCCGTCCTCGTTCCACAGCGGCTCCACGCCCGGCAGGGAGCCGCCGACGAGGGCGAGGGCGCCGTCCTTATACTGCGCGAGCGCCGTGCGGGCGGAGCCGCCCGCGTCCCGGTAGCCGAGGGCTATTTCCAGAAGGCCGTCCGCGGTGTCCATGTCCACGACCTTCGCGTAGGGCAGCATGTCCGCCCCGAGCCCGGCGAGGGCTGCGGAATAGTCCGTGCCGTTTATTATGAGCTGCCCCACGCCGTCCGCGGCGCTGTAGCTCACGGTGTCGCGCACGCCGTCCCAGTCGAGGTGCGCGGTGTGCTCCTCGCCGTCCATCAGCTCAACGCGCACCGGCACGGGGTCGCTCATGGCGCAGCAGCGCCCCTCGGTGTTGAAGGTGTACACGCTCTCCCAGATCTCCTCGCCCCGGGCGCTGGTAGCATAGAGGCGCAGATATCCCGCCTCGGTCAGGCTCTCAATGCCGGTGAAGGACATGTAGTCCGCGTCCTCGATCAATATGGCGTGGGGGATATTTTCGCAGCTTATCCAGCTCGCCCCACCGTTGAAGGTCAGGTAGAGCGCGGGGAAATAGCTGCCCGGGCCCGCGACGCTGACATAGCCCACATCCGGGCTGATGAATTGCGAGGAGTGGTCGCCATAGAGCGAGCCGCTGCCCGCGTAGGTCGAGGGCGGCTGGGCGGTGGAGGCCTGCCAGGTGAGTCCGCCGTCGCCGGTGAAGAACACGTCCGCCAGAACGTCGTGGTCGGTCGTGCGGAACACCGTGATGGCCGCGTTGTCCTCATCTATCGCGCTGCCGGATATGCGGTATATATTATACCCGCCGCTGAGTGGGATCTCCACGCCCTCCGCCCCGGTGTAGGAGGCGTAGATATCGGAAAGGCTGTAGCCGTCGCTGTAGACGGAAAGCCCGCCGAAGGAATACATGCGTTGGCTCGATGAGGGCATCCAGCCGTGCCGGGCGGCGAGGTCGTCCCACACCGCCTGCGGCAGCTCGGCGCCGCCCGCGCTGACGGAGCCCTCGCCGCCGCCGTCCGCCTGCCGGAAAGCGAGCGCGCCGGAGAGGAAGAGGTCGCGGTCAGAGCTCTCGGGGTCGAAAAGGAGGCTTTCCCCGTCCATGGTGAAAACAAAGCTCTCGCCGCTGTCCGAGGTGAGCGTCACGCCGCCGTCCGCGCTGTAGCTACCCTCGATGGCTTCCAGCTGGGAGCCGCGCGTGAGGCTGAAGTGGCCGTCGCTGCCGAGCGTGAGCACGGGGCAGAGCCAGGCGCGGGCGGTGTCGCCCTCGCTGAGGTCGGCGTACCATATGCCGGCGGTCTCAGCCGTGCCCTCCAGCGAGGCGCTCAGGACAAAGGCGTCGCCGTCGGCGAGCGTGCGGCTGCTGCGCGCCTGCGGGTAATAGCGCAGCTCGTCGGAGCCCTCGGCGACGAACGCCAGATTGCCCTCGCGCTGCTCCAGCAGGTAGCTCCCGCCGCCATACGCGGCGAGCGTCACCGCTGCGCCGTCCACGTTGTAGAGCCCGTCCGCGCGGGACTGGCCCTCGCGCCCGAGGTCGAGGCTGAAGCTGCCGTCGTCGCGCAGCGTGAGCACGGGCACGCCCGCACCGTTTTCCATGACGTAGACGCCGGGCGTGAAGCCGTTCGTCTCAGTCTGCGCGCCGGTGAAGGCGCAGGCGGTGGTAAAGGCGACGAGCAGCAGCACGGCGGCCAGGGAGACGGCCGCATTTTTTGGTTTTTTCACGATCATATCAACCCTTTCCCTGATGTTCCGTTTGCTTCCTGTCATTGTCGTGGCGGCGCTCAGCAGGTCGCCGGCGCGGCGGGCGGGGGAGACAAGGCCCACCAGCGTGAGGCCGTAGCGGTAGCGCTCGCCCTCGCCCAGGCGCGCGATGGCCCGTTCGTCGCAGGCGAGCTCGCAGTCGCTGCGCGCCGCCGCCGCGCCCAGCCAGACGATGGGGTCCCACCAGTAGAGCGCCAGGCAGAGCCCGCGCAGCAGCGCCCATATATGGTCGCCGCGGCGGTAGTGCGCCGTCTCGTGCGCCAGCACGTGCCGCCGGGCTTCCCCGTCCCCGGCCACCGCCGGCGGGAGATAGACGGCCGGGCGCGGCAGGCCGAAGATGCAGGGCGAGCGCAGGCCCTCCGCGGCGTAGACGTCCAGGCCCTCGTGCCGGAAGAGGAATTCCCGCCGCCGGCGCAGCGAGCGGGCGCAGGAGAGGTTTATGAACAGGAACCATCCGCCCACACAGACAGACCCCGCCGCCCAGGCGGCTTTGAGCGCCTCCCGCACGCCCCAGGCGGGCGATCCGTGCGTATCCTGGCCCACGGCCGCGGCCGCGCCGCCTTCCGCGGGCGCTTCGCTGACGGCGGGCGCGCTTTCAAAGGCCGGGGGCGCCCCGCCGGGGGCCGGGGCGGAGGATGCCGCCGCCTCTGCGCTGCCTTCCGCCGGCGCGGGCAGCGCGGAGGGGGATACATAGACGTAGGACGGTGCCTGCGCCGGCGCGGCCGCCGGCTGGGGCAGGGCGTTCATCAGCGAGAACGGGCTTGGCATCAGCGGTATGGGCAGCAGCAGCCGCAGCAGCGCCAGCGCCCAGAGCGCGCAGCGGAAGCGGCTGGTGAGATGCTTTTTAAACACCGCGCGCACGGCCAGCAGCAGCAAAATGAGCGCCGAGCCGGAGATGGCGGCCTCAACCATCGCCGCCCACCTCCTCTTCCGCCCGCCGCAGGATGGCGACCAGCTCGTCGATGTCCTCGCGGCTGAGCTCGTGGTTGGCGGCCATGCAGCTCATCATCGAGCCCAGGCTGCCGCCGTATACGCGCCCGAGGAAGGAGCGCGTTTCGCTCAGCGCGGCGCCCTCGCGGCTGATGAGGGCGCTGTAGAGCTTGGGGGAGACGGCGTCGTCGCACGCGACGGCGCCCTTTTCGATGAGCCGCGAGAGCATGATGAACACCGTGCTCTTCGACCAGCCCGTCTCGCCGCGGAGCGCCTTCACCAGCGCGCCCACGCTCGCCGGGCCCTTCCACAGCTCGCGCATGAGCGTCCATTCGCCGTCCGAGAGCCTGATTTTGCCTTCCATGGTGCACTCCTCCAATGTGGTTTACATCTGTTACCCTGACTATATCACAGAAGTTGACACTTGTAAACCCCTAAAATAAGAAAATGCCGGGGAAAATGTCCCCGGCAAAAACCGTATTCAAAAGCGCCCGGCCGCGAGGCGGGGCGGCCCTGTTTCAGGATGACGCTCAGGCGGCGCCCTCGGGCAGCTTGCAGACGTCTATCCACTCTTTCGCATTCGAATAGCGCCAGAGCTCGTCCAGGTCGAGCTCGATGGCGCTGTTGCCGCTGCCCACGGCGGGGAAGACGGTGGTAAAGCGCTTGAGGCTATCGTCCAGGTACACGTCCACGCCCTCGTTGATGCCGAAGGGGCAGACGCCGCCCACCGGGTGGCCGATGAGCTCCAGCACCTCGTCGGGCGAGAGCATTTTGGGCTTGAAGCCGAACCTGGCCTTGAACTTGTGGTTATCTATGCGCGCGTCCCCCGCGGCGAGGACCAGCAGCGCGCCGCCCTCCGGCTTTTTGAAGGAGAGCGACTTGGCGATGCGCGCGCCCTCCACGCCCAGGGCTTTGGCGGCCAGCTCCACGGTGGCCGACGAGACGGTGAACTCGATCACGCGCTCCTCCATGCCGAACTGGCGGAAGTAGGCGCGGCCTTTCTCGATTGACATCTCCATTACCTCGCTTGGCGGCGCGTGGCCGCTGGAATGTGCAAAATTATACACCGCGGCGGCCTGTATGTCAAAGCAAAAGTGGAGATTCACAGTAGAAACGCGCCGAAGTTTGTGATAAAATAGCACGCGGAGTCAGAATATGCTCCCCGGCGTCAGCCGCTCCATGCCGTAGAGCCCGCGCAGGCGGTAGATGAGCGCCTCGTAGTCCCCGGCGGCGGAGGCGTCGCGCGCGGCCACGCTGCCCAACGCGGCGCAGAAGGCGTCCGCCGTGGCGTCGATCTCCGAGTGGCGGATGAAAATGTGCGTGTAGCCCTCCGCGCCCTCCCACTCGCTGAGCGCGCCGCGCAGCAGGGCCTCCGCCCGGCCGTAGTCGGCGTCCTCAAAGGCCGCGCGGGAGGACTCGACCGTGCCGGCCAACTCGCCGGTGAAGCCGCGCAGGTAGCGCAGGTTGAGGAAGGACGCGCCAAAGAGCGCCAGCAGCAGTGCGGCCGCCGCCATCTCCCGCTTCATGCGTCCGCCTCCTTCGCCGCGTAATAGATGCGCCCACCCTCGTCCAGCGCGAAGATATAGACCTGCTCGGCGCCGTGCGCGCCGCGCTGCGCCAGCTCGCGCAGCAGCCAGCGCCGGTCGCGCCCCATGTAGCGCAGGTTGTCCTCCATCACGCGCCCGTCGTCGATGAGCACCACGGCGTAGCCGCCGCCTTCCGGCTTCAGGCCCAGGTCGCGGGCGGAGGCGGGCTGGAACTCCGGGAACAGCAGCGTGTTCAGCACGCCGTTCGTCTCCAGCACGGCGTATTCCACCTGCGCGATGTCCGTCACGCCCTGGCCGCGCAGCTCCTCCGTGAGCTCGTCGATGGTGAAGCGGCAGCGGCGCATCTCGCCCTGGTCGATGACGCCCTTGCGGATGAGGAAGGCCGGCCGGCCATAGAGCAGCGAGCGGGCGCGCGAGCTCTTCATCGTCACGCCAGAGATGAGCACCTCGCAGCAGAAGAGCACGGCCACCGGCAGCAGCCCGTTCATCAGCGGGATCCCAATGTCCTGCAGCGGGTGGGCCGCCAGGTCGGCTATCAGCACGGCCACGGCCAGCTCGGGCAGCTCCAGCTCGCCCAGCTGCCGCTTGCCCATCAACCGCATGAAAAGCACCAGCGCAAAATAAACTATCAACGTCCTGACGATGACGATCGCCACGGATACACCCCCATGTCGGCAACAGCCACAATCTTAAACATACATATTATTTATCAAACGGGAGGAAGTTATGAGCGAAAACGCAAATAAGAGGCCGGAAATGGAGCGCATCACCACCCCTGAGCTGGCCGAAAAGTTCATATCCGGGCAGCTGGAGGCCCTGCGCGCGCAGATAGGCTCCGGCAAAGTGCTTCTGGCCCTCTCCGGCGGCGTGGACAGCTCCGTGGTGGCGGCGCTGCTGATAAAGGCCGTGGGCGAACAGCTGGAGTGCGTGCACGTCAACCACGGGCTGATGCGCAAGGGCGAGAGCGAGCAGGTCATCGAGGTGTTCAAAAACCAGCTCGGCGCCAACCTCACGTATGTGGACGCCACGGACCGCTTCCTGGACAAGCTCGCCGGCGTCGCCGACCCGGAGCAGAAGCGCAAGATCATCGGCGCGGAGTTCATCCGCGTGTTCGAGGAGGAGGCGCGCAAGCTCTCCGGCATCGGCTTCCTCGCCCAGGGCACCATCTATCCCGACATCGTGGAGTCCGGCCCCGTCAAGAGCCACCACAACGTGGGCGGCCTGCCGGAGGACCTGCGCTTCGA
>DVOV01000003.1 GCA_018713375.1 Candidatus Scatomorpha stercorigallinarum
GCCCGCGCCCCCAAGCGCGGGCGGCGTATCCAGTCCCATTTTGCCCCGCAAAATGGGACACCTTAAAAAACCCCGTTAATTCAGAGGCACCCAACGCCGCAAGCTACGGAATGGCCGCCCGCATAGGGCGGACAAAATCGCCCCGGGGCTTTGCCTCGGGGCGATACCTTATCTTGCGCCTTTGAGGCGCAACCGCGCCGCCGTGCGGCGCGAGGGGGAGGCTACGAGGGGGACAACGTCCCCCTCGTATCTCACTTCAGGTCCTCACGGAGCCTCTGCACCGCCCTCCTCTCTATACGTGAGACCTGTACCTGCGAGACCCCGAGCACGCGCGAGGCCGCCTCCTGCGTCATGTCGTGGAAGTATCTCAACGACACCACCTGCCGCTCCCGCTCGGGCAAGGCCTCGATGGCCTCCCGCAGGGCCACGCGCTCGATGAGCCGCTCCTCCTGCCCGTAGTCACCCAGCACCTGCTCGAGCGAGAAGCCCTCCTCCCCGCTCTCGCGCTGGAGGCTTTCGGCGGGCGCAGCGGCCGTCTCCGCGGCGGCGATCTCCTCGATCTCCAGCCCCGTCTCCTCCGCCAGCTCGCTCAGCGCCGGCTCTCGCCCCAGGCGCTGTTCCAGCGCGCCGCGCGCCGCGCGTATCTGGGCCGCCCGCTCCTTCAGCGAGCGGCTCACCTTTATCGCCCCGTCGTCGCGCAAAAAGCGCCGTATCTCGCCGGAGATCTTGGGCACCGCATAGGTGGAAAACTGCGTACCGTAGCTCTCGTCATAGCCCTCGATGGCCTTCAAAAAGCCCACGCAGCCCAGCTGATAGAGGTCCTCCGAGTCCACGCCGCGGCCAAAATAACGCCGCGCCACGCTCCATATGAGGCCCGAGTTCTCCGTCACCATGCGCTCGGCGGCCTCGCGGTCGCCGGACTGGGCCGAGCGCAGGCACTCGATGGCGTCGCCGGTCATTTGGCGGCGCTGCGCGGGCGGATGGAGCGTATCATTGTCACCGTCGTCCCCCGCCCGAGGGCGGAGCGCACGCGCAGCTTGTCCGTGAAGCTCTCCATGATGGTGAAGCCCATGCCGCTGCGCTCCTCGCCGCCGGTGGTAAAGAGCGGCTCGCGCGCCTTCGCCACGTCCTCGATGCCGCGGCCCGCGTCCTTGACCACGATCTCCAGCCGCCCGCCGGCAAGGATGCGCAGGCGCATGGATATCTTCCCCAGTGCGTCCGGATAGGCGTGGACGATGCAGTTCGTCACCGCCTCGCTCACCGCCGTTTTGATGTCCCCCAGCTCCTCAAGCGTGGGGTCGAGCTGCGCGGCAAAGGCCGCAGCCGCCGCCCTGGCGAAACCCTCGTTCACGCTCTTTGAGGGGAATTCGAGTTTTATGTAGTTTTCCGACTTCACTGCCGCTGCGCCCCTTTCACCTGTATCAGCCTGTCTATGCCGGAAGCGTCTATCACCCGCAGCGGCTGCCTGCCCGGGTTGAGCACGGCCGCGCGGCCGCCGAGCGCACGCATCCGCCGCTCCGTGCGCAGTATGAGCGCGATGCCGGAGCTGTCCATGAACGAGAGACCGGACATGTCTATCGCCGTGTCCCGCGGCAGGTATTCGTCGATCAGCCCGTCTATTTTCCTCATCGCCTCGCGCGAGCCGTGGTGGTCCAGCTCGCCCGCCAGGTGTATCGTCAGGCGGCCGGCGCTGTAGTCTGTCGATATGAGCATTCTTGTCCCTCCCTTGCCGCCATTCTACGATAAGCGCCGTGAAAAAGCCGTCGAAACGCGCCGCGCGGTGTATTTGCACAACAGCGCTTGACCATTTTGAGCCCACCGCCGTGCAAAGCGACGAATTGCATTTTGCCTATTGCATATTTATTCATCATGTGCTATTATCATCGCATATAAATCCGGCATAAACGCCGCTACGGGGGTCTTGTCATGAATAAGGATTCTATCAAAAAAGTCGTGCTCGCCTACAGCGGCGGTCTGGATACCTCGGTCATCATCCCCTGGCTGAAGGAGAACTACAGCGGCTGCGAAGTCGTCGCCGTCTCCGGCAACGTGGGGCAGGCTGGCGAGCTGGAGGGTCTGGAGGAAAAGGCCATAAATTCCGGCGCCAGCAAGCTCTATGTGGAGGACCTGACAGACGAATTCGTGAACGACTTCCTGGTGCCCGCCATCAAGGCCGGGGCCAAGTATGAGGATTACCTGCTGGGCACGGCGCTGGCCCGCCCGGCCATCGCCAAGCGCCTGGCGGAGATAGCCATCGCCGAGGGCGCGGACGCCATCTGCCACGGCTGCACGGGCAAGGGCAACGACCAGGTGCGCTTTGAGCTCACGCTCAAGCACTTCGCGCCCCAGCTGCCCATCATCGCCCCCTGGCGCGAGTGGGACATAAAGTCCCGCGAGGAGGAGATAGCCTACGCCGAGGCGCACAACGTGCCGCTGAAGATAGACCGCGAGACGAACTACTCCAAGGACAAGAACCTCTGGCACCTGAGCCACGAGGGCCTCGACCTGGAGGACGCGGGCAACGAGCCGCTCTATGAAAAGCCCGGCTTCCTGGAGATGAGCGTCTCCCCACTGGACGCGCCGGATACGCCGACATATATCGCGCTCGATTTCGAGCAGGGCGTGCCCACGGCCCTCAACGGCCAGGCCATGGGCGTCAAGGACATCATCCTCAAGCTCAATGAGATCGGCGGGGCCAACGGCATCGGCCTGCTGGACATCGTGGAAGACCGGCTCGTCGGCATGAAGTGCCGCGGCGTGTACGAGACACCGGGCGGGGCCATCATCTACGCCGCGCACGAGTATCTGGAGACGCTGTGCCTGGACAAAAAGACCATGCACAAGAAGCAGGAGCTGGCCATCACCTTCGGCGAGCTGGTCTACGACGGCCAGTGGTACACGCCGTTGCGCGAGGCGCTCAGCGCCTTCGTGGACGCCACGCAGAAGCACGTGACCGGCAAAGTGAAGCTCAAGCTCTACAAGGGCAACATCATCAAGGCCGGCGCCTGGAGCGACTGGAGCCTCTACAGCGAGGAGATCGCCACCTTCGGCGAGGACCACGTCTATGACCAGACGGACGCCAAAGGCTTCATCAGCCTCTACGGCCTGCCGATAAAGGTGCAGGCCCAGGTGGAGGCCAAAAACAAAAAATAAGCCGCTCGGGCGGCTTCGGAAGGGGGACGGCAGGATGGAAAAGCTCTGGGCAGGCGCGGCGCACGGCGCGCTGGACGCGGCGGCGGACAGCTTCAACTCCTCCATCGGCGTGGACTCGCGGATGTATAAGGAGGACATACGCGGCAGCATGGCGCACGCGGCGATGCTCGCCAAATGCGGCATCGTCTCCGCGGGGGAGGGCGCGCAGCTCATCGCCGGCCTGGGCGGCATCCTCGCCGACCTGGAGAGCGGGGCGCTCGCCATCGACCCGGCAGCGGAGGACATCCACAGCTTCGTGGAGGCCACCCTCACCGCCCGCCTCGGCGACGTGGGCAAAAAGCTGCACACCGCCCGCAGCCGCAACGACCAGGTGGCGCTGGACACGCGCCTCTACCTGCGCTCGGCGGCCGTAAAGACCGTGGGGCTCCTGAAAACCCTCATCCGCGCCCTCGCCGCGCAGGCGGAGCGGAACGCGGACGCGGTGATGCCCGGATACACCCACCTGCAGCGCGCGCAGCCCGTCACCTTCGCCCACCAGCTGCTGGCCTACGGCATGATGTTCGCGCGCGACATAGGCCGCATAGAGGACGCCGCCAAGCGCATGAACGTCTCCCCCCTCGGCTGCGGCGCGCTGGCCGGCACCACCTTCCCCATCGACCGCGCCATGACCGCCGCGGAGCTGGGCTTCGACGGCTACTGCCTGAACAGCCTCGACGGCGTCTCCGACCGCGACTTCTGCGTGGAGCTCGCCTCCGCCCTGGCGCTGGTGATGGCGCACCTCTCCCGCCTCTGCGAGGAGCTGGTGCTCTTCTCCAGCTGGGAGTTCGGCTTTGTCTCCATCGCGGACGCCTACACGACGGGCTCCTCCATCATGCCGCAGAAAAAAAACCCCGACATGTGCGAGCTGATACGCGGCAAGACCGGCCGCGTCTACGGCAGCCTGATAACGCTGCTGACCATGCTCAAGGGCCTGCCCCTGGCCTACAACAAGGACATGCAGGAGGACAAGGAGGCCGTTTTCGACGCCTTTGATACCGTGGACGCCTGTTTGTCCATCGCCGCGCCGATGGTGGCCACGCTCACCGTGCACAAGGACAAAATGCTCGCCGCGGCGAAGGGCGGCTTCATAAACGCCACCGACCTCGCCGACTACCTCGCCAAAAAGGGCGTCCCCTTCCGCACGGCCTACCAGCTCACCGGCGACATCGTCGCCTGGTGCTCGCAGCGCGGCCTGGCGCTGGAGGACGTGCCGCTGGAGGTCTATCAGGGCTTCTCCCCCGCCTTTGACAGCGGGCTCTACGACGATATATCGCTGGAAAAATGCGTCGCGCGCCGCACGAGCGCCGGCGGGGCCTCCCCCGCCGGGCTTGAAGCGCAGCTTGAATATCTGAGAGGTGTTACAGATGGCTAAGGTGTTCATCGACGGCAGCTCCGGCACCGCCGGGCTGCGCATCCACTCACGCCTCGCCGAGCGCGCGGATATCGAGCTCTTCACGCTCAGCGGCGAGGCGCGACGGGACCCGGCGGCGCGCCGCGAGGCCCTCAACAGCTGCGACATCGCCGTCCTCTGCCTGCCAGACCAGGCCAGCCGCGAGGCCGCGGCCATGATCGAGTCCCCCCACGTGCGCGTGGTGGACACCTCCACGGCCCACCGCGTTTCCCCCGGCTGGGCGTACGGCTTCCCCGAGCTCTCCGCGGCGCACCGCGAGGCAATAGTGTCCGGCAAGCGTGTGGCCTCCCCCGGCTGCCACGCCGGCGGCTTCATAGCCCTGGTGCAGCCGCTGATAGAGGCGGGGGCCCTCCCGGCGGACGCGCTGCTCTGCTGCCACTCCCTCACCGGCTATTCCGGCGGCGGCAAGGGCATGATCGCCGATTATGAGGCCGAGGGCCGCCCGGCGGCGCTCGATTCCCCCCGCCAGTACGGCCTCACGCAGCAGCACAAGCACCTGCCGGAGATGACACAGGTCCCCGGGCTCGTGCATTCCCCCATTTTCTGCCCCATCGTGGCCGATTTTTACGCGGGGATGCTGGTCACCGTCCCCCTCTTCGCCGGGGCGCTCAACGCCGGCTTCGGCATCGAGGATATCAAAGAGATCTACGCCGCCAAATACGCCGGCCCCGTGGTGAAGTACACGGAGGCGATGGAGGAAGCGGGCTTCGTCAGCTCCAACGCCCTCGCCGGCTCGGACGCCATGGAGGTGGCCGTGTTCGGCAACAGCGAGCGCATACTGCTCTGCTCGCGCTTCGACAACCTCGGCAAGGGCGCCTCCGGCGCGGCGGTGCAGTGCATAAACCTGATGCTCGGCGCGCCCGAGACCATGGGCCTCGAGCTCTGAGAAGGGAGCAAGGAATATGTTGAAATATATCGACGGCGGCGTCTGCGCGCCGCTCGGCTTCAAGGGCGCGGGCATACACTGCGGCTTCCGCAAGAATCAGAGCAAAAAGGACCTGGCCCTCATCTACAGCGAAGCGCCCTGCACCGCCGCGGCGGTGTACACGCAGAACCTCGTCAAGGGCGCGCCCCTGGGCGTGACGAAGGCCCACCTGGCGGACGGCCGGGCGCAGGCCCTCATCTGCAACAGCGGCAACGCCAACACCTGCAACGCCAACGGCGTCTACATCGCCGAGACCACCTGCGAACTGCTCGCCGCGCAGCTCGGCATCGCCCCGCAGGACGTGATCGTCGCCTCCACCGGCGTCATCGGCGTGGAGATGACCATGGCCCCCTTTGAAGCGGGCATCGGCCCCCTGGTCTCCTCCCTGGCCGCCGGCAACAGCGCCGCCGTGGCCGAGGCCATCATGACCACGGACACGAAGATGAAGCAGTGCGCCGTCAGCTTCACGCTCGGCGGCAGGGAGTGCCATCTCGGCGGCGTGGCCAAGGGCAGCGGCATGATACACCCGAACATGGCCACCATGCTCGTTTTTATCACCGGCGACTGCGCCATCAGCGCGGGGATGCTGCAAAAGGCCCTCTCCGCGGACGTGCAGGACAGCTTCAACATGATAAGCGTGGACGGCGACACGTCCACGAACGACATGGTGTCCGTCATGTGCAACGGCCTGGCGGGCAACGCGCCCGTCGATTCCGAGGGCGAGGACTACGACGCCTTCTGCGCCGCCCTCGCCGCCGTCACCAAAACGCTCTGCAAGGCCATCGCCGCGGACGGCGAGGGCGCGAGCAAGCTCCTCGCCTGCACGGTGAGCGGCGCGGTGGATAAGCCCGCCGCCCGCGCGGCCGCCAAGAGCGTCGTCTGCTCGGCGCTGCTGAAGTCCGCCATGTTCGGCGCGGACGCCAACTGGGGCCGCGTGCTCTGCGCCATCGGCTATTCGGGCGCGGACGTGGACGTGAGCAAGATAGGCGTCGTCTTTAAGTCCGCCGCCGGCTCCGTGGAGGTCTGCCGCGACGGCTCCGGCGTCCCCTTCTCCGAGGAGGAGGCCAAAAAGGTGCTCAGCGAGAGCGAGATAGACATCCTGGTCACCGCCGGGGACGGCCCCGGCGAGGCCACGGCCTGGGGCTGCGACCTCACATACGAGTACGTCCGCATCAACGGCGACTACCGGACCTGAGGTGGGTGCCATGGACAGCTTCATCGAGAAGGAAAAGCGTGCCCAGGTGCTCGTGGAGGCCCTGCCCTACATCCAGGAGTACTGGAACCGGGTGGTGGTCGTCAAATACGGCGGGCACGCGATGACGGACGAAACGCTCAAGCGCCAGGTGATGGAGGACATCGTCCTTTTGCAGCTGGTGGGCGTAAAGGTGGTGCTGGTACACGGCGGCGGACCGGAGATCAACGCCGCCCTCGCCAAAATGGGCGTGGAGAGCAAGTTTGTAAACGGCCTGCGCGTGACGGATGCCGAGGCCATGGACGTGGTGCAGATGGTGCTCGCCGGCAAGGTGGGCAAAAGCCTCGTCAACCTCATCGGCTCCATCGGCGGCAAGGCCATGGGCATCTGCGGGCTCGACGGCCGCCTGGCCGTGGCCAGATGCAAGGACCCCGCCCTCGGCCAGGTGGGTGCCATCACAAAGATAGACACGAAGCCCATCTACGACCTGCTGGACAACGGCTACATCCCCGTGGTGTCCAGCATCGCCTGCGGGGAGGACGGCGGCGTCTATAACGTCAACGCCGACTCCATGGCCGCGCAGATCTCCGGCGCGCTCGGCGCGGAGTGCCTGATATCCATGACCGACGTGCCCGGCATAATGGAGGATCCCGGCGACATATCCACGCTCATAAACGCCGTGGACATCGGCGGAGCGATGGAGCTCATGCGCCGCGGCGTCGTAACGGGCGGCATGATACCCAAGGTCGAAAGCTGCATGGAGGCCCTGCTCTGCGGGGTGAAGAAGGTGTTCATCCTCGACGGGCGCGTGCCGCACTCCATATTGCTCGAAATGCTCACCGACGAGGGCAGCGGCACCATGATGCTCGAAGAGCTCGGCAAATAAGGCCGGCAATAAATGAAAAAGCCGCTCAGCGCGGCGGAATGGGGGATAAAAATGAACAACATCAAGGAACTTGACAAGAAATACGTCGCCAACACTTACGCCCGCTTCCCCGTGCTGCTCGAGCACGGCAGCGGCTCCCTCGTCTACGACGACGCGGGCAAGGAGTACATCGACCTCGGCGCGGGCATCGCCGTCACCTCCTTCGGCATCGCCGACAGCGAGTGGGCCGCGGCGGTCACGGAGCAGCTGACGAAGCTCCAGCACTGCTCCAACCTCTACTACACCGAGCCCTGCGCCGAGCTGGCCGAAAAGCTCTGCGAGCTCAGCGGCATGAAAAAGGTATTCTTCGGCAACTCCGGCGCGGAGGCCAACGAGTGCGCCATCAAGGCCGCGCGCAAATACTCCTTCGACAAATACGGCCCCGACCGCTACAAGATCGTCACGCTCGTGGACAGCTTCCACGGCCGCACCATGGCCACCCTCTCCGCCACCGGCCAGCCGGATCTGCAGACCGGCTTCGCCCCGATGGTCCCGGGCTTCATCTACACCCCGGTGAACGACTGCGAGGCCCTGAAGGCCCTGGTGGAGAGCGAGAGCGGCATCTGCGCGTTCATGTTCGAGCTGATACAGGGCGAGAGCGGCGTGAACGTCCTCTCCCAGGAGTTCGTGGACTGCATGGTCTCCCTCGCCAAGGAGCACGACATCCTGCTCGTGGACGACGAGGTCCAGGCCGGCAACGGCCGCACCGGCACGCTCTACGCCTACATGCAGTACGGCTTCACGCCAGACATCATGTCGACCGCAAAGGGCCTCGGCGGCGGCCTGCCGATAGGCGCCTGCCTGCTGGGCGAAAAGGTGCAGGACACCATGGGTGCCGGCACACACGGCTCCACCTTCGGCGGCAACCCGGCGGTCTGCGCCGGCGCGCTGAACATCCTCAGCCGCATCGACGGCAAGCTCCTCGCGGACGTGAAGGCCAAGGGCGAGTACATCGTCAAGGAGCTCAGCGGAGCCCCCGGCGTCAAGGGCATCAGCGGCAAGGGCCTCATGATAGGCATTGAGACGGAAAAGAGCGCCGGCGACGTGCTCGCCGAGTGCATGGCCAACGGCGTTCTCGTGCTCACCGCCCACGGCAAGGTCAGGCTCGTCCCCGCGCTGAATATCCCGATGGAGCTCGTCGAAAAGGCCGTCGCGGTCATAAAGGCCGCCTGCGCATGAACACGGCAGCCGATATGAAGGGCCGCGACTTCCTCAAGCTGCTCGACTGCACGCCGCAGGAGATCGAATACCTCCTCGGCCTGGCGTCGGAACTGAAGGCAAAGAAAAAAGCCGGCGTGCCGCACCGGCTCTGCGAGGGCAAAAGCGCCGCGCTGATATTTGAAAAGACGAGCACGCGCACGCGCTGCGCCTTTGAGGTGGCCGCCTTCGACCTCGGCATGCACGCGGTCTATCTCGACCCCTCCGGCTCGCAGATCGGCAAAAAGGAGTCCATCGCGGACACGGCCCGCGTTCTCTCCCGCATGTTCGACGGCATCGAGTACCGCGGCTTCGCCCAGTCCACGGTGGAGGAGCTGGCCGAGTACGCCTCCGTCCCCGTCTGGAACGGCCTCACGGACGAGGCGCACCCCACGCAGGTGCTCGCCGACCTGCTGACCATGCGCGAGCATCTGGGCGGCCTGCGGGGGAAAAAGCTCGTCTATATGGGCGACGCGCGCTTCAACATGGCCAATTCACTGATGATCGGCTGCGCCAAGATGGGCGTGAACTTCTGCGTCTGCGCGCCGGCGGAGTTCTTCCCGGACGCCGGCTTGCAGGACGTCGCGCAGGAGCTGGCCGCGGAGAGCGGCGCGGTGCTCGAGTTCTGGACGGAGCCGGAAATGGCCCTGCCGGGGGCGGACGCCGTGTACACGGACATCTGGGTCTCCATGGGCGAGCCGCCCTCCGCCTGGGAACAGCGGATAAAGGCCCTGTTGCCCTATCAGGTGAACGCCGCGGCCATGGCCCTCGCCAAGCCGGACGCCATCTTCATGCACTGCCTGCCCTCCTACCACGACCTCAAGACGGCCATCGGCCGCGAGGTCGGCGAAAAATACGGCCTCGACGCGCTTGAGGTGACGGACGAGGTCTTTGAAGGGCCGCAGTCCGTGGTGTTCGACGAGGCGGAGAACCGCCTGCACACCATCAAGGCCGTGATGGCCGCCACCTTACAGTGACACCATTCACCTCTTTCCAAAGGCCCGCGGAGCGTAAAAAACTCCGCGGGCCGCTTTTGCGCCCTTCAGAAGCCCTCGCCCGTCACCACGCCGAAAAAGAGCGGGATGTTATACTCCCTGTCCACGATCATGTAGGCAAAGGGCCGGTCGAGTATGACCTCGGGCGGGTCCTCGGCCGGAGCCATGCTCTCGGGCACCGCCTCCACCGCCGTGGCGGCCCCGGCGCGGGTGCCCAGGCCGTCCACCTCGATGAAGGCCCTGTGCAGCACGCGGCTGATGAAGATATTGCCCGCGCCCGACTGCCCCATGCCGGAAAAGTCGGCCAGGCCGCCGTCAAAGGCGTCCGTCATGCCCATGGCCTTGAGCGCGCCGGAGAGCTCAAAGCTGCTCTCGCCGGAAAATTTTGGCGTCGCCGTATCTACCGCCGTGTCCTCAGCGCCCGCCAGCGCTTCGGCGAGCGCCTTGCCCGTCAGCGACGCGAGCATGGCCTCCAGGCTGCTGTCCCCGTCCGGCAGCAGGGCCGCGAAGGCGTAGCGCCCGCCCTCATAGGGCTTCATGAAGCCCGTGAAGCCCTCGCCGCTGATATAGCTGCGCTCCTCCGAGCGCATCATGGTGACCTCAAGCTCGCCGTTCTCCGAGTGAAAAACGCCGGGCCGCATCTGATATTCCTCGTACTGCTCCTGCCAGTCGGCCGCGAAGCTGAGCGCGTTCACCAGGTACATCACCGCTTCCGGGTCGATCTCATCGACGATGGCGTCGATCATGCCCTCCGTGTGCTCGCTCACCCAGCCGTTGATCTCGCCGGCCAGGGCGTCCGTGAACTTGCCGGCAAAGGCCTCGGCCCCGGCGAAGGACGCGCAGTTGGACAGGAAACCCGCGTCCGGCTCGAAGGTGCCGTCGTCCCTGAACCAGATGGCGTTCGCTATCTTCGCCTCCGTGCCCGCGACGCTGGACATGTACGCCGCGAGCGAAGCGCGCAGCGTCTCCGCGTCCACGCCGAAGGCTTCCTCCATCTGCGCGAGCGTCTCCCCCCGCGCGCCGCTCTCCGCCATCGCCAGCGCCGCGAGCACGCTCACCGGCGAAATGAGCGCGTCCCCGCCCTCGTAGGCCGCGTTGAAGAGCGCCACGGTGAAGTCCGCCGAGAGCGCGGCGGCGTCCTCCGCGCTGCCCGTCTCCGCCGGTGATACGCCCTCCAGCAGCGGCTCCGACGTCCCGCAGCCCGCGAGCGCGAGCGCAAAAGCGAGCGCCAGTATCATTGCCAGTGCCTTTTTCATCCTTTCCATGCCTCCTCAAAGCGATAACTGCTTTTTTGACGCGCGCCGCCGCGCCGATGTTCCACAAAATTCTACACTTGTTCATATATTGTATGAGGAAAGTTTACAATTACAGATGTATAATCTGCATTAGAAAAATACCTCAACTCGACTTGAAAGGATGGAGCCCCATGATACAGGAGCCCGAACAGGACAAGAAAAAGCCCCGCAGAAGCCTTATTTATTACTACGTCGTCACGCTGCTGATACTGATGCTGCTCAACGCGCTGCTCTTCCCCTCCCTGCTGCAGCGGCAGGTGACGGAGGTCGGCTACAACCAGTTCCTCGACATGGTCGAAAACGGCCAGGTGAAGGAGGTCGCCTATGAGGACGCCGAGGAGCAGATCGTGTTCATCGCCGCCGATGAGAACGGCAAGGAGACGGTCTACAAGACCGGCATCTTCCCCGACGACGACCTGGTGAACCGCCTGCTGGCGGCGGACCCGGAGATAACCTTCGCCAACGAGATACCGACGCAGAACTCCCCGCTGCTGAACATGCTGATAAGCTGGGTGTTCCCGCTGCTCATCATCTTCGGCGGCAGCGCGCTGCTCTGGCGCTACATGATGAAAAAGATGGGCGGCAACATGCCCGGTATGCCCTCCATGAGCTTCGGCAAATCCGGCGCCAAGCTCTATGCGGAGACGGAGACGGGCGTCACCTTCGCCGACGTGGCCGGCGAGGACGAGGCCAAGGAGGCCCTGAAGGAGATCGTGGACTTCCTCCACAACCCGAAAAAATACGCCGACATCGGTGCAAAGCTCCCCAAGGGCGCGCTGCTCGTGGGCCCTCCGGGCACCGGCAAGACGCTG
>DVOV01000138.1 GCA_018713375.1 Candidatus Scatomorpha stercorigallinarum
TCTTTGGGGCGCCACTCCCGTTTCTTTGGGCAAGACCAAAGAAATGGGGTGGCAATTGGGTCGCAGGGACTTTCGTCCCTGCATCCCCCACCTGCGGGCGGGCCGCAGGCAACTGCACCCGGCCGCAGGCCGGTCAGAAGTGGAAGCGCCGCCGCACTTCTTCCCTCAGCGAGGGCACGCGCCTGATGACGAGCAGGGGCACGCAGAGCCCGGCGCAGGAGATGAGCACGATGAGCGACCAGCCGGGGCGCCAGACGCCGCTGATGTAGAGGTCGCAGACCAGCTCGATGACGGCGGTGAAGATGCCGACGGTCAGCAGCACGAGGATGGCGGAGGAGAGGAGGGAGGGCCGCCGGTAGCGCAGCAGCCAGATCTCCGTGGGGAACACGGCCATGACGAAGAGCAGGATGGGCAGGGCGATGCGGAAATACCAGCCCAGTCCGCGCACGGCGAGGGCGATGAGCAGGACATAGACGGCGATGGCCAGCGTGTCCAGCGTCAGGCGGTACCAGGGGCTGAGCGTGCGGAAGAGCAGAGGCAGGGCAAACCACACCCAGAGCATCACCGCCGCGCCGCCGGGGAAGAAGGACCACCACAGCTCGCGGTAGAATATCAGGTTCAGCACCGCACAGCAGATGGCCACGGAGGCGAACATGGCGCTCAGCAGCAGCCCGGCCTCGCGGCGGGAGACGGGCGCGACCTCCTCCCTCCGCGTGGGGAAGAAGGGCTCGGCCCCCTCGTCCGGCGGACTCGCAGGGTCATATACGGGCGTGCCGCACAGCGGGCACTTTTGCGCCGCCGCGCCCAGCTCGACGCCGCAGTGTACACAGTAGGACATGTCCTCCTCCTTTCAACGGCGGTTGCTCTCAACGCGCACGTGCAGGCCGTCGCGCACGAGGAAACGGAAAAATTCGCGCTCGAGGTCCCGCTCGCGCTGCACGCCGGAAACGGTGATCTCCATCGTGTCGCCATAGCCGATGGCCGAGACGTGCGGGCGCGGCACGGCCGCCTGGCCCAGCACCACCTCCATGTGTTCCACATGGCAGGCCATCGGCTCCGGCAGGGCGAAATAGCCGGGGTTGGTGAAAGTGGCCGTGAAGGGCCGGACGCCGCTCTTCGGGTAGCTGCGGAGCATGATGACGTTCTTCACCACGCGGGGGATGACCTTCAAAACGGGGTTATATTGCAGGCGCACGCCGCGCGTGAGCACGGCCTGCAGCTCCTGCGGCGTGGCGTGCAGCCGCAGCTGGCAGCGGACAAGGTTGACGAGCTCGGCGAGCGAATATTCGCCGAGCGCGGGGTCGGCAAAAACGGGCACGGTCATGATGAAGTTGCGCAGCGTCTCCGTGGGGAAATACTGCCGCAGATTGACGGGTATGCCGAGGGAGACGGGCTTTTGCCGGCGCGGCGTCTCGCGCCGCTGCTTCTCCAGCAGCAGGTGCAGCAGCACCGCGGCCAGATACTCCGTGATGGTGCCGCCCAGGGCCTTCGCGCGCGCTTTCAACTGGTCGATGGGCACGAAACCCATCGTCACGTGGAAGGTGTAAAAGGGCTCCGGCGTGCCGAGGTCCTGATAGGCCCGCTTCACGCCCAGCATCCGCCGTGAGACGCGCGAGCTGTAGCGCAGATAGGCGTCCTCCCACTCTTCGGCCACCGGCGGCGCGTCCAGATCGACGGCGCAGTCCACCGGCACGTCCTCGCCCGTCTGGCGCAGGTATTCGGCCAGCACGGCGCGGAAAAACACCAGCGCGCCAGCGCCGTCCGCCACGGCGTGGAACACCTCCAGCGAGACGCGGTGGCCGTAGTAGAGGAAGCGCACCAGCCAGCCGTTGTCCTCGCCAAAGCGGACGGGCCGGCAGGGGTCGGCGCTGTCCGGCTGCACGAAGGGGCCGTTCGCGCGGTTGGGCTCGAAATAATACCAGAAGAAGCCCCGCCGTATGCGCACGGCGAAGCCGGGGAAGCGCGGCATCGCCCGGTCCACCGCCCGCTGCAGCGCGTCCGGCCTTACCTCTTCCCGCAGCCAGGCGGAGAAGCGGTAGATGGCCGAGTACTCCTCGCGCTGGATGGCCGAGTACATCACGCTCGCGTTGTCCATGCGGTACCAGGGCGTCCCGGAAACTGCCATTTCGCGTCCCTCCTTCCACTGTTATCATACCACCGGCAGGCCACATTTAGCAAGTGCGCTGCGCGGCAGAGGGCGCGGGGATGGACCAAAATGCAAGTTATGAACACAAATAATTCAAATTTCACGTGCATAAGCGGGATTAAAGCGCGCGTTAACAGATAATTTGCAAAATTTATACTTGCAAAATTCATTTTATCTGCTATACTAAAGCCAATACCCAGGGAAGGAGCGCTCCCCGTGATAGAGCTCAACCGCGAAAAACACGTCCTCATGGAGTGCGAATACAAGTATCAGCTGCAGGACCGGGAGGAGGGCAACTTCTATCGGGACATGTTCACCTATTCCGAGCCGCCCAAGTGCACCTTCAACTTCCGGCTCACGCCCGCGAACATGCCGGAGGACATCTGGATAACGGACACCACCTTCCGCGACGGGCAGCAGAGCCGCGCGCCCTATGAGCCCGGGCAGATCGTGGAGCTGTTCAAGATGCTGCACCGCCTGAGCGGGCCGCAGGGCGTCATCCGCCAGTCGGAGTTTTTCCTCTACAGCGAGCGCGACCGTGAAGCCCTGCGCCGCTGCCAGGACCTGGGCTACGAGTTCCCGGAGATCACGGGCTGGATACGCGCCACGAAGGAGGACTTCGCCCTGGCCAAGGGCCTGGGGCTGAAGGAGTGTGGCATACTCGTCAGCTGTTCGGACTACCACATCTACAAAAAGCTGAAAAAGACCCGCCGGCAGGCGGCGGACGGCTATCTGGCCGTTATAAAAGAGGCGCTGGACGCCGGCATTGACCCGCGCTGCCACTTTGAGGACATCACCCGGGCGGATTTTTACGGCTTCGTGGTGCCCTTCGCGCACGAGATCAGCGACCTCATGCGCGAGAGCGGGCGGCCCATCAAGATACGCGCCTGCGACACGATGGGCTACGGCGTGCCCTATCCCGGCGCGTCGCTGCCGCGCAGCGTGGCCGGCATCATCTACGGCCTGCGCAACTACGGCGGCTTCCCGGCGGAGCTGCTGGAGTGGCACGGCCACAATGACTTCTACAAGGCCGTCGCCAACTCCGCCACCGCCTGGCTCTACGGCGCGGCGGGCGTGAACTGCTCGCTGCTGGGCATCGGCGAGCGCACGGGCAACACGCCGCTGGAGGCGATGGTCATCGAATACGCCCAGCTCAAGGGCTCGCTGAACGGCATGGACCCCACGGTCATCCGCGAGATCGCCGACTACTACGAGCGCGAGCTCGGTTTCCACGTCCCGGACAACACGCCCTTCGTGGGGCGCAACTTCAACGTCACGCAGGCGGGCATCCACGCCGATGGACTGCTGAAAGACGAGGAAATATACAATATTTTTGACACCACTACGCTCCTCAACAGCCCGCCGAGAGTTATAATATCAAAGAACTCCGGCGCCGCCGGGCTGGCCGTCTGGCTCTCGCGCCACACGGGCCGGCCGGTGGAGAAGTCGGACCCCGACGTGGCCGCGCTCAAGCGCTGGGTGGACGCACAGTATGCGTCCGGGCGCGTGACGAACATCGGCGGCGCGGAACTGGCGGAGGTATACGAGAGCTTGAAAGGAGGCCGCGAGGATGAACATCGTTGAAAAAGTCATCAGCTCCCACCTGGTGAGCGGGGAATTGAAAGCGGGAAGCGAGGTGGCCATCAGGATCGACCACACGCTCACGCAGGACTCCACGGGCACCATGGCCTATCTGCAACTGGAGGCGATGGGCGTCGATCGCGTGAAGACAAAGCGGTCCGTGGCCTATGTCGATCACAACATGCTGCAGGCCGGGCCGGAGAACGCCGACGACCACAAATACCTGCAGACCGTCGCCGCCAGACACGGCGTCTGGTTCTCGCGCCCGGGCAACGGCATCTGCCACCAGGTGCAGCTGGAGCGCTTCAGCCTGCCGGGGGAGACGCTCCTCGGCTCGGACAGCCACACGCCCACCTGCGGCGCGGCCGGCATGCTCGCCATCGGCGCGGGCGGCCTTGACGTGGCCGTGGCCATGGCCGGCGGGGCCTATTATTTCACCATGCCCAAGGTCTGCCGCGTGACGCTCACCGGACACCTGAAGCCGATGGTGGCCGCCAAGGACGTGATACTGGAGCTGCTGCGGCGCGTGGGCGTCAAGGGCGGCGTGGGCAAGATATTCGAATACTTCGGCGAGGGCCTGATGAGCCTCAGCGTGCCGGAGCGCGCCACCATCGCCAACATGGGCGCGGAGACCGGCGCCACCACCTCCATCTTCCCCAGCGACCGCAAGACGCGCGAGTTCTTCGCCGCGCGCGGCAGGGCGGGCGACTGGCGCGAGCTGCTGGCCGACCCGGACGCGGAGTATGACGAGGAGATCACCATCGACCTCTCCAGCCTGCACCCGATGGCCGCGCAGCCCAACAGCCCCGACAACGTGACCGAGGTCTCGAAGATCGCCGGGCTGCCCATCGACCAGGTGTGCATCGGCAGCTGCACGAACTCCTCCTTCTGCGACATGATGCGCGTGGCGGGCATACTCGCCGGGCGGCACGTGGCGCCCAACGTCAGCCTGACGGTCTCGCCGGGCTCGCGCCAGGTGCTGAAGGCCCTGGCGGCCAACGGCGCGCTGGCCAAGCTCATCGCCGCCGGCGCCCGGGTGCTGGAGTGCGGCTGCGGGCCCTGCATCGGCATGGGACAGGCCCCGGCCACGGATGCCGTCAGCCTGCGCACCTTCAACCGCAACTTCTACGGCCGCAGCGGGACGCCCTCGGCCAAGGTGTACATCGTGGGGCCGGAGACGGCGGCCGTCTCCGCCGTCACAGGGCACCTCACCGACCCGGAGACCTGGGACGGCGGCGAGCCGCCCTACCGCGTGCCCGAGCTCTTCGACATCGACGACGGGATGCTCATCCGCCCGCCGCGCGACGGCTCGCAGGTGGAGGTCGTGCGCGGGCCCAATATCAAGCCCGTGCCCAGGACCGAGCCCCCGGCGGAGACGCTCGCGGGCAGGGCGCTCATCAAGCTTGGCGACAATATCACCACCGACCACATCATGCCCTCCAACGCCAAGCTGCTGCCCTACCGCTCCAACATCCCCTATCTGGCCGACTTCTGCCTCACGCCCTGCGACGAGGATTTCCCCGCGCGGGCCAAAGCCGCCGGCGGCGGCTTCATCGTGGCCGGGGAGAACTACGGCCAGGGATCCAGCCGCGAGCACGCCGCCCTCGCCCCGCTCTATCTGGGCGTGAAGGCCGTGCTGGCGAAGAGCTTTGCCCGCATCCACCGCGCCAACCTGCTCAATAACGGCATACTGCCGCTCGTTTTCACCTCCGCGGAGGACTATGAGGCCGCGGCGGAGGGCGAAGAGATCGTCATCGCCGGCGCGCCGGGGCAGATACGCGCCGCGGCGGAGGGAACTCCGGTCACGGCCACGCTCGGCGGGCGAGAGGTGAAGCTGCTGCTCGACATCACGCCGCGCCAGCGCGACATCCTGCTCGCCGGCGGGCTGCTGAACTACATCCGCGACGGCGGGGTGTGAGCGCCCGGACAGCGCCAAAGCGATGCTTATTCAACATCGTTGCGGCATGATAATGATACTGAAATGAACACAATATCACAAGGTGCATCTAAAATGGAATCAAATTAGCGCCGCCGTGGCGCAAACTATCCAGAGGTGATCCTTGTGACGATGAAAGCCATATCCATCCGCATCGACAGCGACACGCTCGACAAGCTGCACTACGTGGCGGACTATGAGGGCCGCTCGGCGAACAGCCAGGTGCGCATCCTCATCCGCGACTGCATCGAGAAGTTCGAGCGCGAGCACGGGAAAATTTTCGACGACAAAAAGTGAAGGGAAGTATCCGTATGCATCAGGTCACGCTCATTCCCGGCGACGGCATCGGCCCGGAGGTCGCCGCCGCCGCCCGCGCGGTGGTGGACGCCTCCGGCGCGCAGATAGAGTGGCACGTCTGTCCGGCGGGCGAGGCGCAGATGGCCGCCTCCGGCACGCCGTTGCCGGCGGGGACGCTGGAGTCCGTCCGCCGCGACCGCGTGGCGCTCAAGGGGCCCATCACCACGCCTGTGGGCTCGGGCTTCCGCAGCGTGAACGTGGCGCTGAGGAAGGAATTCGACCTCTATGCCAACGTGCGCCCGCTGCGCTCGCTCCCGGGCGTTAAAACGCGCTATGAGGGCGTGGACCTGGTGGTCGTGCGCGAGAACACGGAGGACCTCTATGCCGGCATCGAACATATGATCGGCGACTACGCGGCGGAGAGCATCAAGCTCATCACGCGCCCCGGCAGCGAGCGCATCGCGCGCTATGCCTTTGACTACGCCGTGGCCAACGGTCGCAAAAAAGTCACCGCCGTACACAAGGCGAACATCATGAAGTGTACGGACGGGCTGTTCCTGGACGTCTGCCGCGGCGTGGCCGCGGAATACCCGCAGATCGAGTTCACGGACGAGATCGTGGACGCGGCCTGTATGCATATCGTGCAGCGGCCGGAGCAGTACGACGTGCTGGTCCTGCCCAACCTCTACGGCGACATCATGTCCGACCTCTGCGCCGGGCTGGTGGGGGGCATCGGCCTGGCGCCCAGCGCCAACATCGGCCGCGACTGCGCCATTTTCGAGGCCGTGCACGGCTCCGCGCCCAAACACGCCGGGAAAAACGACGCCAACCCGACGGCCCTCATCCTCTCCGCCGTGATGATGCTGCGCCACCTGGGCGAGCGCGAGGCGGCGGATAAGATAGAGCGCGCGCTGATGGCCCTGCTCGCCGGCGGCGAGCGCGTCACGCGCGACATCGGCGGCACGCTGGGGACGGACGAGTTCGCCGCTGCGGTGATCGAGGAAATGTCGAAATAATTTGCTTGCAATGCCAGGGCGGTTGTGTTATACTGTTCTGGCTATGCGGGTGTAGTTCAATGGCAGAACATCAGCTTCCCAAGCTGAATACGAGGGTTCGATTCCCTTCACCCGCTCCAGCGTCGGCGCAAAGTCCGCTCGACTCCGTTTCCGGCGGCAGGCTTCACCTTTTGCCGAAAACTGCGTCCGCTCCCTTGCGCCTCCTTTCAAGATCGCGACCGCTTTGCTGGGCCGCGATCTTGTTTTTTCTGCCATCGCCGGCGGGGGACTGTTGGGGGGCCTGCGGGCACGATGCCCCATTTTGCGAAAGCAAAATGGGGCATTTATACGCCGCGAGGGGGAGGGCGGTCAATTTTCTTCCAGCAGTTCCAAAATACTCAAAACGTGCTGTTTCAACAGCTGCTGCCTGTTTTTTGGCAGGCGGGAGTAAAACCCCAACGCTTCCAGGCAGCGCACGGCGCTATCACGCGCGGATGGCGGCGGGGCGCCGAACACGAGCTCGTCCAGCGTGAGGCCGGCGGCGTTGGCGATGCGTATCAGCGTGTCGGCGCTGGCCTCGCCGCGGGTGGCGACGGATTGCAGCGTGCTGCGCGGGATGTCGAGGGCCTGGGCGAACTCGCACTGGGTCATGCCGCGTTCGCGCTGAAGACGCCGCAGCGTTTCAGATAAATTGTTCTTCCGCTGCATCGCCGTCACCTCCTATGCTGTCATAATAGCACATTATTTGACAAATATAATGCCGATTATTTGGCTATAATGACGAATATTCGGCGGACAGCGGCGTTGCTGGCGGACAGGGGCTTTGAACGCAGAGAGGCCGCGGGAGATGTTTCCCCGCGGCCTCTGTTTACATGCGCTTTTTTCAGCCCTTGATGCCCCCGGCCTGCAGCCCGGAGACGAAGAACTTCTGGCAGCAGATGAACACGATGAGCACCGGTATCAGGCTGGAAACGCTCATGGCGAATACGTAGCCCCACTGGGTGAACTGGTGCTGCCCAAAGAAACCGGAGATGGCGATGGGCAGCGTGCGCTTGAGGTCGTCGTTGATGACGGTCATCGCCCAGGTGAACTCCTCCCAGGCGGTGAGGAAGTTGAAGATGCTGACGCTCGCTATGGCCGGGCTGGCGAGCGGGCAGATCACCTTGAAGAACACGGCGAACACGCTGCCGCCGTCCATATACACGGCCTCGTCGTACTCGCGCGGTATGCCCTCTATGTATCCCTTTATCATGAAAGTGGAGAAGGGTATCACCCACGCGACGTAAAACGGCACAAGGCCGAAGAGTTTGTTCGTCAGCTTGAGGAAGGTGGCCAGCTGGTACTGCGTCAGTATCAGCGTGGTGCCGGGGATGATCATGGTGCCGATGACGAGGCCGAAAAGCAGCCTGCGGCCCGGGAAGCGGAAGCGGGCGAGGCAGAAGGCCAGCGCCGTGGCGATAAAGGCCGCTATCACGACGGTGAGGAGCGTGACGGCCACGCTGTTGAGGAAATTCAGGTAAAACTTTTCCTGCGTGAAAATGTACTGGTAATTCTCGGCCGTGAGCTCCTCCAGCGTGGGCAGGAAACGCGGCGGGAACTCATAGAGCGCGCCGTTGGGCTTGAGCGAGGTGCTGACCATGTAGACCATCGGCAGTATGCTGACGGCGCCGCCGATGAGCAGCAGCAGGTACTGCACGGCCAGCGAGGCGCTGCGCTTTGTGAGCTTGTGTCTTCTTGTCATGATAAACGCCTCCTCAGGCCGCGTCGCGGTTCTTCATGGCCTTGAACTGCAATATGGCGAGGAAGATCAGCGTCACGGCGACGATGAAGGAGAGCGCCGCGGCGTAGCCGAACTCGCCGGAGTTGAAGGCCTTGCTGTACATCCAGGTGAGGATGACCTCCGTTTCGTGCATGGGCTTGCCGTCCGTGATCATCTTGATGGAGGTGAACACGTTGAAGCCGCCGATGGTGAGCATCACCAGCGCGAAGAGTATGGTGGGCTTGATGCTGGGCAGGGTGATGTAGAAAAACTTCGTGAACGGGCCGCAGCCGTCCATCTCCGCGGATTCATAGAGCTCGCCGGGCACGCTCTGCAGCGCCGCCAGGAACACGACCAGGTTCCAGCCCACGCCCTTCCAGATGCCCAGCAGCATGGCCACCGTCATGCCGCCCCAGCGCGTATCGAGCCAGCGGACGTTGGACTCCGTCAGATGCAGGACGTTCGTCAGCAGGTAGTTGAGCATGCCCTCGGTGTTGAAGATATAGCGGAACACCAGCGAGACGATGACCCACGAAGTGATGACCGGCAGGTAATAGATGACGCGGAACGTTACGCGGAAGCGCGGGATGGAGTTGATGAGCACGGCCGCGAGCAGGCCCAGCGCCATCTGCGCCGGCACGGTGATCACGGTGTAGACGATGGTGTTCGTGAAGGATATCCAGAACGTCCTGTCCGTGAGCACTGCTTTGTAATTCGCAAGGCCCGCGAAGCCGTGCTCGAACATATTGGCGCGGTCCCATTCGAGGAAGCTCATGATGAAGAGCTTGACGATGGGGTAAATGGTGAAAATAGCGAACACCGCGATCCCCGGCAGCAGCAATGCGCCGAGCTGGATGCGGTTCCGCCGCGGCTTGAGTTCCATACCCGCTCCTTTCTCCGTAAAAGCGGCAGCCGGAACGCCGCGCGGCGCGGCGGCCCGGCTGCACAGTTGCCTTTTTTAAGGGATTCTGATATAATATTTACCCGGCGAGCATCGCATCCACCTCCGCGGCCAGCGCGTCGAGCGTGCTCTGGGCGTCCGCCCCGTTCACGATGATGTCGGTGACGGCGTTGGTCAGCGCGCTGTCAAAGTCCGACCAGCAGGCTATGGGCGGGCGGGCCTTGGCGGTGGTGATGGCCTCCAGGAAGGGCGCGTAGTCCTGTGCGGCGACGGTGTCGCTCTCGAGGGCGGCGGTGTTGACGGGGATCTGCCCGCACTGGGCCATCTGCTCCTGTGCCCACTCGCCGGTCATGAACTTCATGAACTCCCAGGCGCCTTCCTTGTTCGGCGTGTCGAACATGGCGATGTCCTCGCCGCCGAGCACGGAGATGGAGCCGGC
This sequence comes from Candidatus Scatomorpha stercorigallinarum, assembly GCA_018713375.1. Next base: position 10,055 of record DVOV01000138.1, read on the forward strand.
CTCGCCGGCGGGCATGTCGCACATGCCGTACTCAAAGTCGGGGTAGGCCCCGTCCATCTCGGCGGTCTTCCAGGGGCCTTCGAGCAGCATCATGTAGCGCCCGGTGCCGAAGCCGTCGGTCATCGGGATGTCGCCGCTGTTGAAGCCGGTGAGCTGGCCGTTCGCGTAGAGGTCGGCGAGCATCTGCACGGCGGCCACGGTCTTTTCGCTGTTGAGATAGCCCGTCGCCACGGTGTAGTCCTCGTTGGTTATCTCGCCGCCCATGCTCCAGATGTAGGGCAGGATGTTCCATCCGGCGAGCGCGGGCTCGTTGAGGCCCCAGACCTGCTGGCCGTTCTCGTTCGTGCCGGAGAGCGCGGCGATGGCGGCGAGCATATCGTCGATGGTCTCGGGCGGCTCCAGCCCGGCGTCGGCGAAGGCCTGGGCGTTATAGAACATGATCTTGGAATTGGTGTTGAGCGCGAGGGCGTAGTTGTGCCCGTCCACCTCGCCGGTGCTCATGGCGCTGGGCAGCAGCCCGGCGGCGACGTCGGCGAAGTCCGTCATCTCTTTGTCGAGGGCGACGAGTATGCCCATCTCCTCAAACTCGGGCACCCAGGCGATGTCAAGGCGCGCGACGTCGGGCAGCGTGTCGCTGCTGGCGCTGATGATTATTTTGTCGTGCAGGTCCTGCCACTCGTGGGAGACGGCGTTGACCTTGTACTCGGGATGCTCCTCCTCGAATTTGGGGATGAGCACATTCATAAGGGTTTCATTCTCCGCGGACTGGGCGCTGTAGTGGTGCCAGAAGTTGATCGTGGTGGGCTCTACGGCGGGCTCCTGCACGGGCTCTTCGCTCTCCTGCGGAGGTGAACTGGTGTCTGGCGCTTCCTGGCCGCAGGCTGTTAATGCCGCAATCATCAACAGCATGGCCAGTGCAAGCGCCAGCATTTTTGCAAAGCTCTTCTTTTTCATGACGTACCTCGCTTTCATTTTTTGATAAATATTTTCACGGAACGCGCGGGGACCGTGACGGACAGCGTCCCCGCATATCCCGCGTTGTACGCATCCCGCGCGGCGTAAGGCGCGGGCCTGGACACGAGCGCCTCGCCGGAGAACGCCTCGCGCCACTCGCCGCCGGCCTCCGGCACCGCGGCCGCGGCGGAAAGCGGGCGGCCGCCGGCGTTTATCACCGTCAGCACGCTCTCGCCGCCGCACGTGCGGCAATAGCCGCAGGCGTTGGCCTCGTTGTCCGCGAGGGCGATGTGGAAATCGCCGCCCGTCAGTGCCTTGGAGCCCTTCCGCAGCGCTATGAGCCGCCTGTACCAGCCGTATGGCTCCGCCCGGCGCCCGGCGCGATCCCAGTCCATGGCCCGGCGGCAGTCCGGGTCGTTTTCGCCCTCCATGCCTATCTCGTCGCCGTAATAGACGGCGGGGCAGCCGGGGAAGGTCATCTGTAACGCCACCGCCAGCCGGTGGCGTTCCCTGTCGCAGCCGCAGAGCGTGAGGAAGCGGGGCGTGTCGTGGCTGTCGAGCGGGTTATACATGCGCAGCGCCGTCTCATAGGGATAGAGCGAGAGCAGCCGGTTGGCGCGGTGGGCAAATTCCACGGCGCTTATTTTGCCGAGGGCCAGCCAGTCGCGCGCGGCGTCCCGGAAGAGGTAGTTCATGGCCGCGTCCAGCCGCCCCGGCTCTATGAGCTTGCCCGCGTCGCCCCAGGCCTCGCCTATCAGCACGCAGCCGGGGAACTCGCGCTTCAGCTCGTAGGAGAACTCGTCCCAGAAGCTGACGGGCACCTCGTCGGCCACGTCCAGGCGCCAGCCGTCGGCGCCGGTCTCGCGCAGCCAGTGCTTGCCCACTGCGATGAAATAGCGCCGCGCCTCCGGGTCGGAGAGGTCTATCTTCGGCATCCACTTGTAGTGCCCCACGCAGTCGTAGCTGCAGGGGTCGGGCCGGGCGGGCCAGGAATTGACGAAGAACCAGCCTTTATAGCGCGAGAGCGCGCTGTTTTCCACCACGTCGTGGAAGGGCGGCCAGTAGAAGCCGCAGTGGTTGAAAACGCCGTCCAGCAGTACGCGGATGCCGCGCGCGTGCGCGCCGTCCACCAGCTGCCGGAGGTCCTCCGCCGTCCCGAAGGCCGGGTCCACGCGGTAGTAGTCTATGGTGTCGTACTTGTGGTTGGATACGGCAGCGAACACCGGCGTCAGGTACAGGCAGGTAGCCCCCAGCTCTGCTATGTAGTCGAGCTTGCCGGTTATCCCCCGGAGGTCGCCGCCCATGAAATTCTCGCGCGTCGGCGCGCTGCCCCAGGGCACGGCACCCGGCGGGTCGAGCGACTCATCGCCGTTGGCGAAGCGCTCGGGGAAGATCTGATAGTAGACCTGCTCGCTGCTCCAGCCGGGGGCGGCGTGCCCGTCCGGCAGGTTGGGCCAGAGGAATTCAAAAAATCCCCCGTCCATCGGCGGCTCTTCGCGCTTGAAGCCCTCCGCATCCAGCCAGAGGCGCTCGCCGTCCACGCCCCTGAGCTCAAAGCAGTAGCGTATATAGGCCGCGATGCCCTCACAGCGCAGCTCCGCCGTGAAGTGGTCGCGCATGCCGTCCCGCAGCCCGGCGCGCATGGGCCTGCGCCGTCGGGCGGAGGGCTCCGTCTCATAGCGCCCCCAGTAAAGCACATCCACCTGCGCCAGGTCGCCCGCCGCCGCGCTCAGGCGCAGGGAAAGCGTTTCCCGCGAGCGCGGCCAGGCGTACTCCAGCGTGGGCCGGTGGATGACCGCCGGCAAATTCATGCTCCATCCCTCCTCACGATCCGGCCCCGGCACTGCGGGCGGTGGACGGGCGCTCCACGACGCGCGTGGAGAGCAGCACCTGGCGGATGCTCGAGCCCGGGTTTTCGATCTGGTTTATAAGTATCTCCGCCGCCTGTTCGCCGAGCTCGTAGGTGTCCACGTCCATACTGCTTATGCCCGGCTCGGCGAGGTCGGTCACCACGGTGTTGTCAAAGCTGAGTATGCCCAGGTCTTCGGGGACGCTCAGCCCTTCGCGCTTCGCCGCCCTCAGCGCGCCGAGGGCCACGATGTCGCTCCCGCAGAGCACGGCGTCCGGCCGGCCCGCCGACCTGAGCAATGCGCTTATGAGCGCAACGGCGTTGTCTATCCCCGGCTCGGCGTGTATTATGAGCGACTGGTCCACGCCCAGGCCGCTGGCGTCGAGCTCGCGGCAGTAGCCGGAGATGCGGTCGGCGTTGAAGGTCTCCTTGCCGGAGTGCGACACGAAGGCTATGCGCCTGTATCCGCGCTGCACGAGATGGCGCGTGGCCAGCACGCCGGCCTGGGTGTTGTTTATGTCCACCCAGCTGGTATCGGCGTCCCGCTCTTCGGTGCGGCCGAGGATGACGCAGGGGAAGCTGAGCTCGTCCAGCTTGGCAAGGAAAGCGCGGTCGAACAGGGAGATGGGCAATATCACGCCGTCCACCTTGCGGCCCAGAGCCAGCCGCTCCGCGCTGGATATCCCGCCGCAGCTGGGAGACCCGTTCGTGACCACAAGGCTGTAGTCGTTGCGGTGGGCGGCGGTCTCAATGCCGTACACCGTGTTGTTGAAGAAGCTGTTCGCATATGAGCGTGTGTCCGCGACGTCTATCACCAGCGCGATGGCCCGCGGGGAGCCGTTGGCAAAGCTGCGCGCGAAGTCGTTCGGCACATACTTGAGCTCCTCCATCGCTTTTTTTATCCGCTGGGTCGTCTCCTCGGAGATGGTGCCCTTGTTGTTGAGCACGCGCGAGACCGTGGAGGCGGAGACGCCCGCCGCCCGCGCAACATCCTTTATCGTAGCCGCCATAGTTCCTCCTGAGCAAACGTTTGCTCAATATTTATCGTCAATAATCTGCTGAGTAATCAATATAATAGTACATGTTGCATAAAATATGGCTCTGGTACTGTGCATTATTGCGGGAGCATGGCTTTTTGCTTATGCAACCGTTTGACTAAATCTAAGTTATCACTTTCAAGCGGCAAAGTCAACAGGAATTTTCACTTTTCATCAAAATTAAATGTGCGATGTGGACAAGGACGGCAAAAATAAAAAGGGCGCTTGCCGCAAGCGCCCTTTACCGGGTCATCAGATGTTGGGATACGGTGCGATGAGCTCATCCGGCCAGCAGCCGGTCGATCTGCGAGATAACGGGCTTCAGGCCGTCAATGGCTTCCGTAAATTTCTCGGGCTCCGTTTCAATGACAAAAACGGCGCCGTATGCCCCTGCTTCCGAAGACAGCTGTTTACTGAGTTCGCGGTACGCTCCGGACAGCTCGAGCTTCGTTTCGTCCGCCAGCTGAACGAGCTGTTCATAGCCGGGGGTCAGGCACCTTACCGCGCTCCGCAGCGTGTCATAGGCGTTATTATAGAAATCTTTGTCATCGTAGTTCGCGCGGCCTGCCGTGTATATGTTCCTCATCCTGGTGGGGAGATCCCAGACGTCCCACAGCAGGGCATTCCGGCTTTCCAGTCCGTCCTGGCTCAGCGCATCCTCCGCTTCGCCGCTCAGGTCGAGGGCCAGGTCGCCGGCGGAGCTGGCATAGATCCCCAACAGCCCTTGGGCCAGGCGCACATATGTAGCCCGAAAGGCGTGCTCCCGGTCGGCCAGGCGGCAGCGCTCAGCGGCAACGAAGCCCAGGGCCGCGGCTGTTATCAGCAGCAGTACCGAAAGGACAACGACAGCTATTTTTGCAGAGCGGCTGTAGGACGTGGCGCGCCCGGCGTCAGGGGCTTTGCCGGTCATTGTTTATCCACCTCAAGTATGATCATTTTCAAGCGTTTGGCTAACTCAAATATATCATGCAGCGCATGTGGAGTCAACACTGAGCTGAGCGCTGAAGTCTCATCATGAGGCTTGATTTTTTCGCTAAAGTGGTGCATAATTAAAAAAACGGAGGAAGCCGTTTTCGAGATGCTTGTAAGGAGGAATAGACATGTCCGACAATAAGCCTGTTCCCGGCACCGGCGGGGACCACTATATCCCGTATTCCGAGCGCAGCGGCCCCGAGTCCGTCGTGTTTTTCACCCGAGACCTCTCTGCCGCCGGCCTCATCAAGGCCTTTGAGCGCGTCAGCAGCGTCCTCGCGGGCAAGGTGGCGATAAAGCTGCACACCGGCGAGCCCCACGGGCCCAACATCATCCCCCGCCCCTGGGTGAAGGAGCTCATCGAGAAGGACATCCCCGGCGGCGTCATAGTGGAGACCAACACCTACTATGACGGCGACCGCTACACCACCGAGGGCCACCGCAAGACGCTGAAGGTCAACGGCTGGGACTTCTGCCCCGTGGACATCCTCGACGAGGACGGCGCCGCCATGTGGCCGCTGCACGGCGGCAAGTGGTTCAAGGAGATGAGCATCGGCCGCAACCTGAGCAAGTATGACTCCATGCTCGCCCTCACGCACTTCAAGGGCCATGTGCGAGGCGGCTTTGGCGGCGCGAACAAGAACATCGCCATCGGCTGCGCCGACGGGCACGTGGGCAAGGCCATGCAGCACACGGCCGAGGGCAGCGACAACATGTGGAGCATCGGCGACGAGGAGTTCATGGAGCGCATGGTCGAGGCCTCCAAGGCCGTGCTGGAGTTCTTCGGCGACAAGGTCTGCTATGTGAACGTGATGCGCAACATGTCCGTGGACTGCGACTGCGAAGGCGTGAACGCCGCCCCCGTGGTGACGCCCAACGTCGGCATCCTCGCTTCGCTGGATATGCTGGCCATCGACCAGGCCTGCATCGACCTGGTGTACGCCATGAAGCCGGAGGAGAACCACGACCTGATAGAGCGCATCGAGTCCCGCCGCGGGCTCAGGCAGCTCACCTACATGAAGGAGATGGGCATGGGCAACGACCGCTACAAGCTCATCGACATGGATAACGGCGACGTGGAGATCTGCGCCAAAGAGGCCGTGAAGGACGTAAAGCCCTTCGTGTCCGACTGCGGCTGCTGCCACTGAACAAAAAAGAGCTCCCGCCGCAGGAAACGATTTGATCTGAGATTTTCGGCGGCGGCGTGTACGTCGCCGAAAATACCGCCCGCACAGCGGAGTGTGCGAACAAGGACCAGTCCGCAGACTGGTCCTTGTTTGTGCGCGCAGCGGAGCGCAACGCCATCGTGCCGCGCAGCGGCACGGGGCTCATATAAAAATAGAGCTCCCACGGGGAGCTCTATTTTTAATTCTTTAGCTCTGTTCCGCTATATAGGTCCCGGCGCGGTTCTGGATGACGTCGGCCACCTGCTCGGCGGTGCGCTGGCCGGAGAAGAGGCCGTTGCACTCCTCCGTGATTATGGCCATGATGTTCTCGTCATAGCTGCCGGCGGCGGAGGCGTTCTCGATGAGCGCGGCAAGCTGATCGGCCTCCTCCTGAGTAGTGGCGTAAAAGTCAACGGAGAAATCGTCATAGCCCATGCCGCCCATGGACTGCTCCACCTGCTCGCCCGTTTCCGGGTCGGTGTAATACTGCGGCGTCATGGCCTCCTTGAGGGCCTTGTCATAGGCCGCGCGGTTGATCGGGAAGCCGAAGATCCAGTGGTCGTCCGCATAATCCTCCGTGAACACCTGGCGCACGAAGCTCCACGCGCCCTCCTTGTCGGCGCAGGTGGAGGTGATGGCCAGCCCGCCGCTGACCGAGGCGTAGGTGCCCGAGCCGCTGGAGGTGGGATAGCCCTTGAAGCAGATATCGTCGCCGAACATGGCCTTGGTGAACTGCAGGTCCGTGAACTGGCTGATGTAGTCGGTGTACAGCAGCTGCTGCCCGCTCTGTATCATGCTGGGCTCGCTGGGCGCGTTCTCATCGTAGGTGAAGTCGACGGGGAACTGGGCGCAGAAGTTCAGTATGTCGATGAACTCCTGGCTGTTGAAGCTGCACGTGGCCGTCTCCCAGTCCACGAACTCGTCGAAGTTGAACTGCATCATGGTGTAGAGCATACTGGAGGCCGTGGTGCTGCCCAGCAGGCTGGTGCCGGCTGGGGCGGAGGCATAGAGGTCCATCAGCTCGCGCACCGTCCAGCCGGGCTCGCTGCCGACCACGCTGGCGCGGCCCACGAGCGTCTGCAGATTGAAGCTGGGCGCGGCGGTGTAGAGCTTGCCGTCGATCTCCAGCGCGGAGAGTATGCTCTGGAAGAGGCTGTCGCGGCTGAGCTCGCCATCGCTGTCCAGATAGGTGTAGAGGTCCTCCAGCAGGCCGCGGGCGGCGTACTGCTCTACGGGCAGGCCGTCCACCACCAGGATGTCCGGCGCCTTGCCGCTGATGATCTCGGTGTTCAGCCTTGTGAGGCCGGCAGTGTAGTCGTCCTCGGTGTTGAACTCGGAGTAGTCGGTGACCTCGATGCGGTATTTGTCGCTGCTGCGGTTGAAATTCAGCACGTCGGCCCTCAAATCATTGCCCAGGTACTGCGCAGCCAGCGTGAGGGTGGTCTTCTGCGGCAGGGAGGCGGCCTCGACCTCCTTCAGCGTAGCCAGCTCAAATGTGTATTCGCTGTTTGGGCCGCTGCCAAAGCCGCTGACGAGGCAGAGGTATTCGCCGCCGGTGGGGACGAAAAGGCTGAGGGAGTCAACATTGACGCCGCAGTTGACGAGGTTGAAGAGGGCCGTGCCCTCGCCGGTCGCGGCGTCAAAGCCGTACATGGAGGCGCCCTCTATGTAGTAGAAGAGGTGGCTTTCATCGCCGTTGTACATGTAGTAGCCGGAAGTGGGGACAGGGATGCTCTCGCCAAAGTTTTTGGCCGCCGTATCAAAGGGGCGAAGGACGTTGCCGGAGGTGGCGCTGTCATAGGTGACAAGGGCCGCGCGGCCGTCGCCGAGGGTGAGTATCTTGTCTATGTAGCTCAGCTCGCCCAGGCTGCCGGGGGCGGCGGCAAAAAGCTGGCTTCCGTCCGGCGCAAAGACGTAAAAGCCGCCGTTCTGGTCGCCGAGATAGACGTTGCCCTCGCTGTCGCCGGCCATGGCGGAGGCATAGAAGTTGTCCTGCTCGCCGGCGAGGCTGCTGAGGTCCACGCTCAGCACCTCGGCGCCCGTGGAATCGAGCAGGCGGAGGGCGGCACTGTTGCGGTATTCGGAGTAGTTATACTTTTCTTCATCGGTGCCCGAAAAACCCTCCGGAAGGTTGAAGAAATGGTAAAAAATGTCCTCAAGCACCCAGAGCCCGCCGTCAGGCCCGGCGGCTATCCTGTTCACGCTCACGCTGCCGCCCTCGGCCTCCTCGGGCAGGGAGGGGGCGGTGTAGCCGGGCAGGGTCGAGGCCTCGCCCGTGGAGGGGTCGATGCCGGCGAGGATGGTGCCGCTCTCAGATGTCTCCTCGTTATAGGTCTGTGCGGAGATATAGAGCTTGCCGCCGGCAAAAACGGAGCTGTTGACATACTGTATGTTGGAATCAAGGCTGAGCTCGGCGTAATCCGCCGTCCACACGAGTCCGGTGGGGTTTTCGCTCTCCTCCGCCGCGGGCGTGTCGCCGCCGCAGGCGGAGAGGGCGAACACGAGCGCCAGGCAGAGCGCCAGCGCGATGAAACGTTTCGGGTGGGTCATGTTGCAGCCTCCAATCGCTGTATGACTTAGGTTGACACAGACGATTCTACACTATAGGGCAGTAATTGTCAACAGCGGGCGGGGCGGGGAAATTTTAAGTTTTTATTAACGCAGATAAAATCACATCTTGACAATCGGCGCGCTGTGGTTTATATTATTATAGCGTCGTGAAACGGCGTAGGGGAATAGCTCAGTTGGCAGAGCGACGGTCTCCAAAACCGTAGGCCGAGGGTTCGAAACCTTCTTCCCCTGCCAGAAACCCCGCGATCTCTATGGAGATCGCGGGGTTTTTGTCGTTTATCGGCGCAATGTCGATACAGTTCATCATCAAAAGCAGAAACCGCCACTCTGCCAAGTGACGGTTTCTAATACTTAGAAATACGGTACTGACGAGCTGACCGCCGGAAAGGAGGTATAAGCCCTTTGCGATTTGATTATAACACACCTGGCGGCCGGAAGTCAATCTTCCGGCGTTTTATTTTGCGGCGAGGGCCGCGCGGACGGACTCGCAGACGCGCGTGGCGAGCATGTCCAGGCAGGCTTTGCCCATTTCCGCCGTGGCGGGGGTGGGGTCGCCCATGACGCCGATCTCCGAGATGCCCTTCATGCCGTATTTGAACAGCTTCTGCGCCTGTTCGTTCTGGCTGCCGCCGTCCATGCACCCGGCCTGGGCGCGGTCCATGCGCACACAGTCGGGGCGGATGTGGAGCATGATGGCCGTCTCCAGGCAGCAGGCGTGCCCGCCGCAGGCCCCCGCGGGCAGGCCGAAGATGCGCTCGGTCTCCTTAAAGACCTCCAGGAAGTCGTCCAGCGAGAGGCCGCTGACGATGTTGTTGTCCGGGTATTTGGCGTCCAGCTCCTGCGCAAGGGCCGCCATGGTGGCAAAATTTCCGCCGTGGGAGGATACGAGGACGATGTTCTTGAAGCCGTGGTTTACATAACAATCAACATAGTCCTCCACCAGCCCACGGAACACCTCCGGCCGCAGCGTCAGGCTGCCGGGGAAGCACATGTGGTGGGCGGAGAGGCCGGGGCGGATGATGGGCGCCACCAGCGTGTTGCCGAGCTTTTCCGCCGCCGACTGATAGACGGCGCGGCCGATCTCATAGTCGGTGTTTTCGGCGAGGTGCGGGCCGTGCTGTTCGTTGGAAGCCGCGCAGACGATGACGGTGTCCACGCCGGAGCGCAGCGCCTCCTCGACATCGGACCAGGACATGTCCTCCAGCCATACAGTTTTCATAGTATCCCCTCCTTGGGCTATCTCAGGATAAGACGATCATACGCCCGGCGGGCGGACATGTCAATACGGGCTATGGCAGGCGGCGGGCGTTGTAGAGCGCCTCAAAGGCCGGCGGCGGGGGCGGGGAAGGGGCGCGGAAGCCCTCGATGTGGATGGCGCGCAGCTGGCGGTAGTCATAGCTGCGCAGCGGGCGGTCAAGGGCGTCGTCACTGTGCGCGGCGACCAGGCGGCCCTCCGGGCCCGCGCCGGTGACGAGCAGGGTGTGGTAAAACCCGCCGTCCCCGTGGCCCAGCTGCACCACGTCGCCGGGCAGCAGCTGCTCCTGGACTACGGCGCGGCCGAAGGGGCCGGGGCCTTCCGCGTTGCCGGTGAGGAAGTCATAGAGGTATCTCACGCCGCTCCAGGAGGGCGAGCGCGAGGCGGCGGAGCGGTAATACCAGCCGAATACGGGCTCGTAGTCCATCACGCAGCAGCCGGCCAGCAGGCACTGGGAGACAAAATTCGTGCAGTCGCCGCCGATGCCGGTGAAATCGTAGAAGAGCGGGTTGCGTGAGAGCGCCCAGCGCCGCGCATAGGCCACGGCGTGCGCGCGGTCGTATCCATAGGTGTTGTAGCCGCTCATAAAGATCACCCCGCTGCATGATATGCAGCGGGGCGTTGCGAGGGGAAAGGTAGAAAGGTGAAAATGGCTTGCACAACGAATGAGTTCAGCGCATCGAGCCCGTTGCAGCGGCTCTTACGTGCCAGCTGAGGGCCTCGCTGAGGATGTGCGGCGTGTGGCCGCAGCCGTCCGCGCATTTTTCAACGGCGCGCTCGTAGTAGTCCTGGAGCATTGGCCGGTAGTCGGGGTGGGCGATGGCGATGAGCTTCGGCGCGCGCTCGCAGGGCGAGCAGTTGCGCAGGTCGGCCACGCCGTATTCGGTGACGACGATCTTCACATCGTGTTCCGTGGAGTCGATATGCGAGCAGAAGGGCACGATGCTGGAGAGCCTGCCGCCCTTGGCCGTCGAGAGGGTGAAAAAGACGGAGAGGTAGGCGTTGCGCGAGAAGTCGCAGGAGCCGCCGATACCGCTGATGATGCGGCTGCCCATGACGTGGGTGGAATTGACGTTGCCGTAAATATCGACTTCGAGGGCGTTGTTCATGGCGATCAGGCCCAGGCGCCGTATGACCTCCGGGTTGTTGGTGATCTCCGTGGGCCGGATGATGAGCCGTCCGCGGTAGCGCTCCGGGTCCGTCATTATGCTCCCTAGCATCTCCGCCGGGGCGGATATGCCGCCGGTCGAGGCGCAAGTCACGATGCCTTTTTCAAGCAGCTCCATCGCGCCGAAGCCGAGCGTTTCGCTGTACATGGTGAGACCGCTGAAATTCTCGCCGAGGAAGCTGACGACGGCATCCGCCGCGGCGCCGACGCCGATCTGCAGCGGCAGGAGGTTTTCAGGCAGCCGGCCGGCGGCGACTTCATCTTTCAGGAAGCGCATGAAGTGCCCGGCCATGGCGGCCAGCGGGCCGCCGCGCTCCACGGGTGCGGGAGCGGGAGGGATATCCAGCGGCTCGTCGCTTATCACGATGCCGCGTATCTTGTCAAGGCTGCATTCATAGTAGTCGCGCCCGATGATGTCGCAGGGGCGTCAGATGGGGATAGGCTCGCGCTGCGGCAGCCGGCCGGCGTCGTAGACGTCGTGCAGGATGTGTATGGCGTCGCTGGTGTGGGTGTTTATCTCGAGGATGACGTTTTTTGCCGCTTCTCCAGAAAAATCAATTACCTGTACGAGGAGGGTTTATCCATGTCCCCTATATTGCTCAACAGGTCATT
>DVOV01000139.1 GCA_018713375.1 Candidatus Scatomorpha stercorigallinarum
ATGATCATGGTGATGATAACGGGCTATAAGCGCAAGTGAAGGGAGATCTTATAATGAAACAGTACGTGCATCTCGCCTGCTTCGCCGGCGGGGCGCTTTTCGGCTCCGTGGGGCTCAAGCTGCTGACCAGCCGCGACGCGAAGAAGGTCTACACCCACCTGGCCGCCGCCGGGCTGAGGGCGCAGAAGTCCGTCATGGAGACGGTCACCACCGTGCAGGAGGAGGCAGCCGACATCCTGGCCGCCGCAAAGGACATCAACACCGGCCGCGAAGCCAGAGAGGCCGAGGCCGAGGTCAACGCTTAAAGGGAGCCTGCAGGCTCCTTTTTTGCTGTTTGGAGGTACTATGAAAGCCAAGATAGTTCATGAGAGCAGCGCGCGCCTGCGCGTAAAGCTCGCGCGGCCGCTGACTGTCCGCGAGGCCGACCTCATGCAGGCCTGGCTGTCGCGCGAGAGCGGCGCGGAGAGCGTGACGGTGCATGAACGCACCGGCTGCGTCATATTCGCATACGCGCCCGGCGGGCGCGATGGCTGCCTCGCCGCGCTGGGCAGATTTTCCTTTGCCTCGGCGGAGAGCAGCGTGACGCTGCCGGGGCAGAGCCTGCGCGAGATAAACCGCGCCTTCGCCGAAAAGCTCGTCCGCAAGGTGCTGATGAAGGCGGCAGGCACGCTTTTCCTGCCCATACCCCTGCGCAAGTTCCGCGCGGCCATGCACATGCTGCCCTTCATGCGCCGCGGCCTCGGCTGCATTTGGCGGCGGAGGATGAAGGTCGAGCTGCTGGACGCCATCTCCATCGGCGTCTCGGCCTTCCGGGGGGACTTTGGCACGGCGGGCTCGGTGATGTTCCTGCTCGAGCTCGGCGAACTTCTGGAGGAGTGGACGCACAAAAAGTCCGTCGCCGGCCTGGCTGAGAGCCTGTCCCTGAATGTGGACAGAGTATGGCTGCGCAGCGAGGACGGCGACCGGCTCGTGCCCATAGCGCAGATCCGCCCCGGCGACAGGGTCGTCATACGCGCCGGCGGCATGATCCCGATGGACGGCGTCGTCTGTTCCGGCGAGGCCAGCGTCAACCAGGCCTCGCTGACCGGCGAGAGCATCCCCGTCGCCAAGCGCCCGGGCGGCGTTGTCTACGCCGGGACGGTGGTGGAGGAGGGCGAGTGCGTCGTCGAGGTCAGGCAGGGCCTCGGCGAGAGCCGCTATGACCGCATCGTGGAGATGATAGAGCGCTCCGAAAAGCTCAAGAGCGCCACTGAGGCAAAGGCCGCGAGCCTCGCAGACCGGCTCGTGCCCTGGACCTTTGCGGGCAGCCTTTTGAGCTTTGTGCTCACGAGGAACGTACAGCGGGCGGTAAGCGTGCTGATGGTGGACTTCTCCTGTGCGCTCAAGCTCGCCATGCCCCTCGCCGTGCTCTCCGCCATGGGCGAGGCCGGGCGCGCGCACATCACCGTCAAGGGCGGCAAGTTCCTCGAGGCCGTCGCGGAGGCGGACACCATCGTCTTTGACAAGACCGGCACGCTCACCCACGCCTGCCCGCGCGTCGCGCGGATAGACACCTTCTGCGGCAAGGACGAGGAAGAGATGCTGCGCCTCGCCGCCTGCCTCGAGGAACACTTCCCGCACTCGATGGCAAACGCCGTCGTCGAGGAGGCGCGGCGGCGCGGCCTCACGCACGAGGAGTACCACTCCAAAGTCGATTACATCGTCGCCCACGGCGTGGCGAGCACGGTGAGCGGCATTTGGGCCCTGCCCGAGGGAAAAACCGAGCGAGTGCTCATCGGCTCTGCGCACTTCATCTTCGAGGATGAGAAGTGCATCGTCCCGGAGGACGAGCGCGGGCGCTTCGACGCGCTTCCCGCCGAGTATTCACAGCTCTATCTCGCCATCGACGGGCGGCTTGCCGCCGTTATAAGCATCTCCGACCCCCTGCGCGAGGAGGCGCGCGAGGTGCTCGCCGCGCTCAGGCGGCTCGGCATAAAGGAGGCCGTCATGCTCACCGGCGACAGCCCGCGCACGGCGGAGGCCATAGCGAAGCAGCTCGGCGTCGATACGCTCCGCGCCGGGGTGCTGCCCTCGGACAAGGCACGGTTCGTCGCCCGCCGCCGGGCGGAAGGCCACCGCGTGATAATGGTCGGCGACGGGATAAACGACTCCCCGGCCCTCTCCGAAGCGGACTGCGGCATAGCGATAAGCGACGGGGCGGCCATCGCCCGCGAGATCGCCGACGTGACCATCGCCGCCGACAGCCTCTGGGAACTCGTGCGCCTGAGGCGCATAGCCATGGCGCTCATGGCGAGGATAAAGGCCAACTACCGCTTCGTCATCGGCTTCAACGCTGCGCTCATAGCCCTTGGGGCCGCCGGCATCCTCCCGCCCGCCGCCAGCGCCCTGCTGCACAACCTCTCCACGCTGGGCGTCAGCCTGCACAGCATGGGGCGGCTGGCCGAAAGGGATTAAATCAAGACCGCTCCGGACATTTCCGGGGCGGTCTTCCTCTTGACATCAATGCCGCGCCGAGGTATTATAACACCGTTATATAACACTGTTATGCGAGGCCGTTATGGAAAACGAAAATCTTGGCACAAGAGATAATATCCTGCGCGCGGCCATGGCGGAGTTCCTGGACAAGGGCTTTCAGGGGGCCTCCCTGCGGCAGATCGTGAAGAACGCCGGAGTGACCACCGGGGCCTTCTACGGCTACTTCTCCAGCAAGGAGGCGCTGTTCAACGCCCTGGTGGAGCCCCACGCCGCCGCCCTCATGGGCAAATTCATGGAGGCCCAGACCTCCTTCGCCGAGCTGCCCGAGGAGCAGCAGTCGGACCACATGGGGGTGGAGTCCTCCCACTGCGTCCACTGGATGGTGGAGTACATCTGCCAGCACCGCCAGCCGGTGAAGCTGCTCCTCACCCGCGCGGAGGGCACCGGCTATGAGCACTTCGTCCACAACATGGTGGAGGTGGAGGTGGAGTACACCCTCCAATACATGGAGGTGCTCCGCCGCCTGGGGAAGGATATTCCCGTGCTG
>DVOV01000140.1 GCA_018713375.1 Candidatus Scatomorpha stercorigallinarum
CCTCGCCGGGGCCGTGCTCTTTTTTGGCGAAGTCCAGGGCGATGGCCGCCGCGTATTCGGAAAAGGCCGGGCCCCAGTTGTATTCCTCGCGGTAGATGCGCCGGTGGGCTTCGGCGACATACTGCTCCTCGCCCTTTTTATAAGGCCTGACTGTGTATTCCATGCCCGCTGTCCCCCCTTCGTTTTTCCCTATCATAGCACGCCGGCGCGCGCACGGCAAGAGTGCCACTTGCGCTTGCCGCCGCTTCGTGATATGATGCTCTCAACAGAAATGGGGAGGCGGAGGCATGGAATTCCTCGGCATAGATATCAATGTAAAAAACATCCCGGAGCTCGACCCGGGCTTCATCCCGCTTTACAAATTCAACACCGCGTTCCTGGAGGGGGCGAAGAAGCCCCTCGGCGTCGCCGTGGAGCGCGCCGGCGGCGAGATCGCAGTGCAGGAGACCTTCATCCACGGCACGCCGGAGCTGGCGGAGGCCGACCGCTATTACGCCGCGCGGCTGGTGAAGAGCATGCTCTGGCTCTACGGCGGCTGGAAGGTGTACATCTCCGGCGACCGCGGCGTCTATGAGGCCGTGAAGGCCGACTACGCCCCCGGCGGGGCGCGCGAGTTCGACGCGGACTTCATGGCCAACGTCTATGAGCGGCCGTTCGAGGTCGTGTTCGTGGACGGGCTGCCGGCGGAATACAGCCGCCCGCAGGCGGTGGGCCGCCACCTGGACGGCTGCCGCATCGGCTTTGACGCCGGCGGCAGCGACCGCAAGGTGAGCGCCGTCATCGACGGCGAGAGCGTGTTTTCCGAGGAGGTCGTCTGGTACCCGAAGGTGACGGAGGACCCCGACTACCACTTCGAGGGCATCGTCTCCGCGCTGAAGTCCGCGGCGGCGCACATGCCGCGCGTGGACGCCATCGGCGTCTCCTCCGCCGGCATCTATATCGACAACCGCACGATGGTGGCCTCGCTCTTCCTCAAGGTGCCGAAGGACAAGTTCGACGCGAAGGTGAAGGACATATACATCCGCGCGGCGAAGGAGATCGGCGACGTGCCGCTGGTGGTGGCCAACGACGGGGACGTGACCGCCCTCGCCGGGGCCATGAGCCTGGGCGAGAACAACATCCTCGGTATCGCCATGGGCACCAGCGAGGCCGTGGGCTATGTCGATGAGAACGGCAACATCACCGGCTGGCTGAGCGAGTTGGCTTTCATGCCAGTGGACGCCGCGCCGGGGGCGATGGAGGACGAGTGGTCGGGAGACATCGGCTGCGGGGTGAAATATTTCTCCCAGGACGGCGTCATCAAGCTGGCACCGCGCGCGGGCATCGAGCTTGACGAGTCCGCGCCGCCGGCGGAGAAGCTGAAGGCCGTGCAGAAGCTGATGGAGGCCGGCGACGCGCGCGCGGAGGCCGTCTACCGCAGCATCGGAGTCTATCTGGCGCACTCCCTGGCGCTCTATTACGGCTACTACGGCTTCAAATACGTGCTGCTGCTGGGCCGCGTGATGTCCGGCCGCGGCGGGGATGTTATCCTTGAAAAGTGCAGGGAGGTGCTCGCGGACGAGTACCCGGAGATAGCGGAGAAGATCATACCCACCCTGCCGGACGAGAGGTTCCGCCGCGTGGGCCAGTCCGCCGCCGCAGCCTCGCTGCCCTCCACGCAGCGCCGGTAATACGGCGCGCGGCGCATTGAAAATAAATCCGGAGCTCATAGAGCTCCGGATTTTGCCGTGTATGGCGTTTTACGCGATCTTGGCGCAGAGCCAGTCGAGGATGTCCTTGTACACCTCGGCGCAGTTGGTCTCGTTGAGGATCTCGTGCCGCGCGCCGGGGTAGAACTTGTAGGCCACGTCCCTGCAGCCGGCGCGCACGAGCAGGCTGTAGACCTTTGCCACCTGCACGCCCCAGCCGCCCACGGGGTCGGCGTCCCCGCTCATGAGGATGATGGGGATGTCCTTTGACATCCGGCTTATCTCCCGCGCGCTGCCCACGGTGGCCAGGCCGGAGAGCATCTCCCGGAAGAGGCTGCTGGTGGGGGTGAAGGTGCAGAGCGGGTCGGCGGCGTAGGCGTCCACCACGGCCTCGTCGCGCGTCAGCCAGTCGTAGGGCGAGCGGCGCGGCTCGATCTTTTTGTTGTAGCTGCCGAAGGCCATGCCGTAGATGTCCAAACTGCGGTGGCGCGGGCCGTTTTTCAGCACGTCCGCGTCGCAGAGCATGCGCCCGGCGGCGAGGACGGGCGCCGCCGGCTGCCCGGTGCCGGAGAGGATGACGCCCGCGAGCTCCACCTCCGGGTGGCGGATGAGCCAGGTGCGCGCAAGGAAGCTGCCCATGGAGTGCCCGAGCAGGAAATAGGGGCTCTCCGGCCACTTTTCAGCCGTCAGGCGGCGCAGCTGCTCGATGTCCGCCACCACGGTCTCCCAGCTGCCGAGGGGGCCGAAATAGCCCAGGTCCTCCTCGCTGAGCACGCTCTGGCCGTGGCCCAGGTGGTCGTTGGCCACCACCACGAAGCCCTTTGAGGCCAGGTAGCGAGCGAAGGGCGCGTAGCGCCCGGCGTATTCGCAGATGCCGTGCGATATCTGCACAACGGCGTTGATGTCGCAGTCCGGCACCCATTCGCGCACGTGTATGGGCGTGCTGCCATTGGCGGAGGTGAAGGTGTATTCGTTTTCCGTGATGATTGGCATTTGCATTTGCCTCCTCTTGTGTTATTATACTATTAGGCCCATTTTAGTCTAAAAACGCGGCAAAGTCAACGACACGGAGGTGCAAGGCATGAAAGGACATGTGATAGCCCTGGACCAGGGGACGACGAGCTCGCGCGCCATCATCTTCAACGAGGCGGGGGAGATCGTCTCCCTGGCGCAGCGGCCGTTCCCGCAGATATATCCGCGCCCCGGCTGGGTGGAGCACGACCCGATGGACATTTTGTCCTCGCAGTTCGGCGCGCTGGCGGAGGCGTTTGAAAAAAGCGGCCTCGAGCGCGGCGACATCGCCGCCATCGGTGTCACCAACCAGCGCGAGACGGCCATCGTCTGGGACCGCGCGACGGGCAGGCCCGTCTATAACGCCATCGTCTGGCAGTGCCGGCGCACGGCGCCCATCTGTGACCGCCTGGCCTCCGAGGGGCTGGGGGCCTATGTCCGCGACAAGACGGGGCTGCTGATCGACGCCTATTTTTCCGGCACCAAGATAAAGTGGATACTGGACAACGTCCCCGGCGCGCGCTCTCGGGCCGAGAAGGGCGAGCTGCTCTTCGGCAACGTCGATTCCTGGCTCATCTGGAACCTCACCGGCGGGCGCGAGCACATCTCCGACTTTTCCAACTGCTCGCGCACCATGCTCTTCGACATCGACCGCCTGCGCTGGGACGGCGAGCTCTGCCGCGCGCTGGACGTGCCGGTGCTGATGCTGCCCGCGCCGGTGCCCAGTTCGGCGGAGTACGGCCGCGTGGCCCCGGGCATCAAGGGGCTGGAGGCGCTGGCGGGCGTGCCCATCTGCGGCAGCGCCGGCGACCAGGCCGCCGCCCTGCTGGGCCAGGGCTGCGTGCAGCCGGGGGAGGGCAAGAACACCTACGGCACGGGCTGCTTCACGCTGGTCAACACCGGCCGGCGCAGCGTCCGCAGCGTGTCCGGAATGCTCACCAGCGTGGCCTGGAGCGTGAACGGGCAGACGACCTACGCCATGGAGGGCAGCGTTTTCAACGCCGGCAGCGCCATCCAGTGGCTGCGCGACGAGCTGGGGCTCATCTCCTCCGCCGCCGAGAGCGGGGAGGTGGCCGCCTCCGTGCCGGACAACGCCGGCGTGTACATGGTGCCGGCCTTCACCGGCCTCGGCGCGCCCTATTGGGACATGTACGCCCGCGGGACCATCGTCGGGCTCACGCGCGGCGCCACGCGCGCGCACATCGTGCGCGCCGCCATGGAGGGCATCGCCTATGAGGTGGCGGACCTGCTGCGCGCCATGGAGCGCGACTCCGGCGTCCACCTGCCGGCCCTGCGCGTGGACGGCGGGGCCAGCGTCAGCGATTTCCTCATGCAGTTCCAGGCGGACATCCTGCGCCTGCCCATCGACCGCCCGGCGATGGTGGAGACCACGGCCTTCGGCGCGGCCTTCCTGGCCGGGCTGGCGGCGGGCGTCTGGAGCGGCATGGACGAGATTGCCGAGCTGCGCCGCAGCGAGCGGGTGTTCACACCGCAGATGGACGCGGACACCGCCGCGGGATATTTCAAACAGTGGCAGCGCGCGCTCAAGCGCTCGCTGAGATGGGAGAAGGACGAATGAGCGAGAGCATACTGGTGGTGCGGCGCGAATACCTTGCGCCCTACCTGACGGAGGACTTTGGACTGATAACGGAGGGCGTGGAGGAGATCGTGCGCGTGATCGAAGCGCATCACGAGTTCCGGCCGCGCCCGGAGATGGAGACGGACCCGGCATACAAGCAGATCATACCCTACGTCCTCGTCACGCGCGGGGCGGAGGCGTTCGTCATGCAGCGGCTGAAAAGGGGCGGCGAGCAGCGCCTGCACGGGCTCTTGAGCCTCGGCGTGGGCGGGCACATAAATCCCGTGGACGACACCGCTGGCCACGGCGCCCTGATGGCCGGGCTGCGGCGCGAGGTGGACGAGGAGGTGGCCGTGGAGCGCGCCGCCTCGCTCACGCCCCTGGGCGTCATCAACAACGACCGCGACGAGGTGGGGCGCGTCCATCTCGGCTTCCTCTTCCGCCTGGAGGCGGAGGGCGCGGTGACGGTGCGCGAGACGGAGAAGCTCTCCGGCTCCTTCATGCCCATCGCCGCTCTGCCGGCGCTGCGCGATAAAATGGAGGGCTGGTCGCAGATCGCGCTGGAGGTGCTGGCATGAGGGCCTTTTCCACAGCCGATATCCTCCTGCCCGCCGCCGCGGATATGGAAAAGTGGGCCTGCGTGGCCTGCGACCAGTTCACCTCCGAGCCGGAGTACTGGGAGCAGGCGGAAAAATTCGCCGCCGGCGCGCCCAGCGCCCTGCGCCTCATCTATCCGGAGGCGTACCTGGGCCGCGCGGACGAACAGGCCTCCCGGCGGCGGATAAACGCGGAGATGGAGCGCTACCTCGCCGAAGGCGTGTTCAAAACGCTGCCCGATAGCCTGGTCTACGTGGAGCGCACGCTGCCCTCCGGCGCCGTGCGCCGCGGGCTGGTGGGAAAGATTGACCTCGAGCAGTACGACTGGGCGGAGGGGACGCGCTCCGCCGTCCGCGCGACCGAGGGGACGATAGAAAGCCGCCTGCCCGCGCGCGTGGAGATCCGCCGCGCGGCGCCCATCGAGCTGCCGCACATCATGGTGTTCATAAACGACCCGGAGGACGCCGTCATCCCCTCCGCCGCCGGGGGCGAGGCGCTCTATGACTTCGAGCTGATGCTCGGCGGCGGGCACATCCGCGGCAGCCGCGTCCACGGCCCGGCGGCGGAGGACGTTTTGCGCCGCATCGACGGGCTGGGCGGCGAGTTCCCCTTCGCCATGGGCGACGGCAACCACAGCCTGGCCGCCGCCAAGCGCTGCTGGGAGGAGATACGCCCCACGCTGCCGGAGGCGGAGCGCGAGGGCCATCCGGCGCGCTACGCGCTGGTGGAGCTGGTGAACATCCACGACCCGGCGGTCGTGTTCCGCCCCATACACCGGGTGATATCCGGCACGCGGACGGAGGACTTTTTCGACGCCGCGCTCGCCGCCTTCCCCCAGGCGGAGCCGGGGGAGGACGCGATGGGCGTGACGCTGCTCTGCGGCGGGCGGGAGCTGGCGCTCTCCGTGCCCTTTTCGCTGGGCGAGCTGGTGGGCGTGGCCGACTGCTTCCTCGCCGACTACCGCGCGGCTTTCCGCGGCGCGGTGGACTATATCCACGGCGAGGAGGAGACGCGCGCGCTCGCCTCGCGCGCCGGCTCGGCGGGCATACTGCTGCCGCCGCTGGACAAAGCCGCCCTCTTCCCGGACGTGGCGCGCTTCGGGCCCTACCCGAAAAAGAGCTTTTCCATCGGCGAGGCGCGGGAGAAGCGCTATTACCTGGAAGCGCGGCGCATACGCTGACAACACACCGATATAGACATAAAGGAGAAATGAAAATGAGCGAACGCAAATTCATCGTCCCCGAGTACGGCCCCTTCGCCGGCATGAGAGTCATCGCCGCCGGCTCGCTCATCGCCATGCCCATGGCCGCCACCATGCTGGCCGACTTCGGCGCGGAGGTCATCCACATCGAGCGCCCCGGCGTGGGCGACACGATGCGCATGCTGGGCCCCTTCGCGGAGGTGAACGGCAAAAAGGTGGCCACCGGCTGGGCGCAGAACGGCCGCAACAAGCTGAGCCTGACGCTGGAGCTCAACCTCAAGCACCCGGAGGTGAAGGAGCTCTTCTACGGCCTCATCAGGGAGGCCGACATCTTCATGGAGAACATGGTCTGGCTGGAGAAGCTGGGCATCTATGACGAGGAGCTGCTGAAGGTAAACCCCAAGCTGGTCATCGTCCACATCTCCGGCCTCGGCAACGCCAAATTCGGCGGCGTGCCCAGCGTCTGCAACCGCGCCAGCTACGACATGATCGGCCAGGCCTTCTCCGGCTGGCTCTACCTGCAGGGCTACGCCGACCGCGACCCCGTCGTCGCCAAGCCCTACCTGAACGACTACGTCTCCGCCTTCGCCGCCCTTTTCGGCACCCTGGCGGCCTACACCTCCGCGCAGAAGACCGGCAGGGGCCAGGTGGTGGACATCGCCCAGTTCGAGGCCATGGCCCAGTACATGTACGGCACCTACACCAGCTACACCATGACCGGCCAGGTGACTGAGCGCAGCGGCAACGCCTCGCCCGCGATGCAGCCCTACGACCTCTTCCACACCAAGGACGGCGGCCTGGTGGCCCTGGGCGCCTTCGGCCCCGGCGTGTTCAAGCGCTGCATGCTGGCTCTCGGCCTCGACCCGGAGTATTTCAACTTCCAGGACTGCTCCTCCGGCCCGGAGGCCCTGGCCAGCCCCAAGGGCCGCGAGCTGAACGCCAAGGTGGTCGAGTGGTGCGCCAGCCACGACGCCGCGGAGATCGAGAGCATCATGGAAGCGGCCCGCGTGCCCTGCTCCAAGGTGAACACCGTCAAGGACACGCTGGAGAGCGAGCATTTCCGCTCCCGCGGCGACTGGGTGACCTATGAGGACCAGACGGTGGGCGCGCCCATCACCGCCTTCGGCATCGCTCCCAAGATGAGCGAGACGCCGGGCCGGGTCTGGCGCGGCGCGCCGTACATGGGCCAGGACACGGAGAGCGTGCTCAAGACCATCCTCGGCTATGACGACGCGAAGATCGCCGAGCTGCGCGACAAGCGCCTGATCTGACGCGCTGAAGCCGCGCGCCGCCCCGCCCAGCGCGGGGCGGCGCTTTTTTTGCCGAATTCAGGGAGTGTTTACAATTTGCTATTGCCAAGGCCCTGTAAATATTGTATAATTAATTGCTTTGTAATTGGGACCAATGTAGTTTTAATATAAGGAGAGGACCATCAACATGAGCTACGCTACAAAGGATATCCGCAACATCGCCCTGCTGGGCCACGGCGGCAACGGCAAGTCCACCCTCGCCGAGAGCATGCTGTACCTGACCGGCGCCATCGACCGCCTGGGCAGCACCGCGGCCGGCAACTCCGTTTCCGACTACGACGCGGAGGAGATCAGGCGGCACATCAGCATTTCCGCCAGCACGATGTATGTCGAATATCAGAAAACGAAGATAAACATCATCGACACCCCGGGATATTTCGACTTTGCGGGCGAAGTGGCGCAGGCCCTGCGCGTGGCGGACACCGGCATCATCTGCGTCTCCGCCAAGGACGGGCTCAACGTCGGCGCCGAGAAGGCCTGGAAGAGCCTGACGGACGCCAAGCTGCCCCGCGCCATCTATATCTCCAAGCTCGACGAGGAGCACGCCGACTATTTTGCCACGCTCGAGCAGCTGCGCGACAAGTTCGGCCCCAGCGTGAGCCCCATGGCCGCGCCCATCGTCGAGGGCGGCAAGCCCACCGGCATCGTCGATATCATCGCCCGCAAGGCCTATAAATACGACGGCGGCAAGCGGAGCGAGATCCCCGTGCCCGCCTCCATGGCAGACCGCGTGGAGGAGCTCTACAACGAGATCGCCGAGAACGCCGCCGGCACCAGCGAGGAGCTGATGGAGAAGTACCTGGAGACCATGGAGCTCTCCGCCGACGAGATCTACGGCGCCCTCTCCACCGGCATCGCGGACGGCGAGATCGTCCCCGTGTTCTGCGGCAGCGCCGTCACCGGCATGGGCACCACCGTGCTGCTGGACGCCATCCGCAACTTCTTCCCGGCCCCGATGGAGCTCGGCAAGCCGGTGGACGCCGCCGGCACCACCAAGGCCATCGTCTATAAGACCATCTCCGACCAGTTCGGCAAGTTCAGCCTCTTCAAGGTCATCTCCGGCAAGGTCACGCCCGACATGACCCTCACCAACGCCCGCAGCGGCGCGCAGGAGAAGCTGGGCCACATCTACTACGTCCAGGGCAAGAAGACCGTCGAGGTGCAGGAGCTCAGCTGCGGCGACATAGGCGCGGTGAGCAAGCTCTCCGACACCAAGACCGGCGACACCCTCTGCGACGGCAAGGCCGTGGAGGCCGTGCCGGGCATCGAGTTCGCCCGCCCTTGCTACTCCATGTGCATTTCCCCCAAGGTCAAGGGCCAGGACGACAAGGTCGCCCAGGGCCTGGCCCGTCTGGGCGAGGAGGACCGCTCCTTCACCGTCACCAACAACGCCGAGACCAAGCAGATGGTCATCGCCGGCGCCGGCGACATCCACCTGGACGTGCTCTGCTCCAAGCTGAAGAACAAGTTCGGCGTTGAAGTCGAGCTCAGCCCCGCCCGCGTGCCCTACCGTGAGAAGATCCGCAAGCCGCTGAAGGCCCACGGCCGCCACAAGAAGCAGTCCGGCGGCCACGGCCAGTTCGGCGACGTCTGGATCGAGTTCGAGCCCCAGGACGAGCAGGAAGATATGATCTTCGCGGAGAACGTGTTCGGCGGCAGCGTGCCGAAGAACTTCTTCCCCGCCGTGGAAAAGGGCCTGCGCGAGTGCTGCAACAAGGGCGTCCTCGCCGGCTACCCGATGGTCTACCTGAAGGCCACGCTGTACGACGGCTCCTACCACCCCGTCGACTCCTCCGAAATGGCCTTCAAGACGGCCGCCAGCCTGGCCTATAAGGAGCTCGTGAACGCCAGCCCCGTCATCCTCGAGCCCATCGGCGCGCTGAAGGTCACCATCCCCGACGCGAACATGGGCGACATCATGAGCGACATCAGCTCCAAACGCCGCGGCACCGTGCTCGGCATGACCGCCGAGGGCGGCATGCAGACCGTCGAGGCCGAGGTGCCGATGGCCGAGATGAGCTCTTACGCCATCGACCTGCGCAGCATGACGCAGGGCCGCGGCAGCTTCACGCTGGACTTCGTCCGCTACGCCGAGGCCCCCGCCGCCGTGCAGCAGAAGATCATCGACGAGGCCAAGGCCCTCGCCGAGAACGAATAAGCAATACCCCAATATATCAAGACCCGGGGCCGCCGCTTTTGCGGCGGC
>DVOV01000141.1 GCA_018713375.1 Candidatus Scatomorpha stercorigallinarum
CTGATCATCGCGCCGCAATCCTCGCCGCGGAGGGAACCGGACGCGCTGGAGCTGGCCACGAGGGGGCGCGGCGCACTGCGCGAGGAGGAACTGCCGGAGCACACGGCCGTGCTGCGCGTGATCCTGCCCGAGGACATTGGCCCGCTGTCGCTGGACAGGCTGGCGGCCTGTGCGCAAGCGGGCAGGCAGGCGGCGGCAGCGGGGCTGGATGGCGCGTTTGAGCGGATGGGCATGGCGTTTTGCAGGGTATTGCCGTTCCGCCGCACGTTTTGCGGCGTCAGCCACCGATGGTGATGTCCGCTGAGGCTTTGCGGCGCGAAGAGCCGACGACGGCTTCCACCGCGACGGTGTAGTGGCCCGGGGCGACGGCAGCGCCGGATGCGTCGCGGCCGTCCCAGTACAGGTGGGTGATGCCGCCGGGGGCGGGCCGCGTCAGCTGGCTGGAGGCGATGCGGCGAACCAGATCGCCCTCGCCGTCGAATACGGAGACGGTGATCTCGGCCGGAACGTTCAGCCGCACGTCGATGGGCAGTTCGCAGACGCCCGGCTGAGCGAGCACACCGCTGCACCGGATGTCCAGCCGGACGTCGTCGGTGATGGGCTGCACGGCGATGAGCCGCTCCGAGCAGAGGATCAGCTCGGTCGATGAGAGCGAGAAGACCTGAAGCATCAGGTAACCGCTGTCGCCTTCGGACAGATTGGGCAGGGTGAGCGCGCGCGTCTTGCGGCCGGGATACAGCGTGCCGTTGCCGTCATCGCCCTCGTCGAGGAACGTGGTGGCCTCTGCCCAGTTCCAGTTGCCGTCGGCGAACTCGACCAGGCGGTACTGGATGGCCGTATCCTGCGTGACGGTGAAGGCAAAGTCGAGCGTAGGGGCATCGGCCAGCAGCAGCGAGGAGCCGTAGGAAAAGCCCGTCAGCGGTTTTTCGAGCGTGGGGCCGGTGGACACGGGCAGGTACAGGTTTTCCGGCCGGACGGAGAGAAGCTGGCTGGAAGAGGAGGGCACGGCGACGCTCAGATACCGGTGCAACTCCATGAGGGAGACGGCGCCGTCGGCATTGGCGTCGGCCTCGAGCGTGCCGTAAAGGCCCAGTCCGCTGGAAAGCGCCGAGGCAAAGTAGGAGACGGCGCCATTGGCCAGGCCTTCGCTGTCGTAGTACCAGCTGGATTCATATCCGCTGGCCGACGTGAGCACGTGGATGCTCGGATCGGCCAGGAAGGCGGAGGCGCAGGCGGACGGCATGGCGCGCGTGCCGGGGAGAAGGCCCTGTTCCGGCACGCCCCTGCCGATGAGCGCGCCCGAGTAGCAGGCGTCGAGAATCAGCAGCTTTTCGCCCTGGATGTCGCGCAAAAGCGTGTACAGGTCATCGGCGTTCAGGGGGGTTTCGTTCTGCCCGTCGCCCAGCAGCAGGTAGACCTGCTCGTCGTCCGACGAGGAGAGGATGCCGTGCGTGCACAGGTAGAGGATGGACAGGTCATCCTCGCTGGCCATCGAAAAGGCATCCTGAATGGAGGCGCTCAGCGCTTCCACCGTGCCGATGGTGCCGTCCTCGATGGACAGGCTGCCCGCGCGCACGCCGGAACCCAGGAACGCGGAACCGATCATGTGCAGGTTGCCGGATATGGAGTTGCCCAGGTTGGGTTGCGTCACGAATTCCGTGCAGGCGACGAGCAGCGCGCGCGTCTGGCCCTGCGCCAGGACGGGCGTGCAAAGAAACAGGAGCGTGGACAGAAGCATCCAGCCGAGTTTGCGCATGAACCGTCCTCCTTTCCTTGTGTACGTCAAGCGGCCGTCAGGCCGCGTTCGCTCGATTGCATTCTCTATTTGTATAGACGCGCGAAACGGCCAATCATTTCACTGTTTTACAAATTTTTATGCAAATCTTTTTGCCGGAGCGGGAAGACCTGCCGGCAGCGGCCCGGAAAACGGCGCATGCCGCCGCGTGGAACGGCCTTATTGTATCTGATCTTTTTGCCGCGCGCAAGCAAACTGGATGGGATTCCCACAAAACACCCCATGTGTGCCACATTCCGTCCACATTCTGTGCGAGGGGCAAAGCGCCGCGGTTCCGGCTCCCCCGATCCTTCCGGGCGGTGGGTGGGGCAGGGATCTTTCCCGGGCCATCCCAAGCCGGCGGAATGCGGGCTTCCCGTCGGGATGAGATGCCCCGGCGTTTTTCGACGCGCAAAAAAGGCGGCTGTCCGCCCCGCAGCGGGGGAACAGCCGCCCTTTTGATTTGGAATTCTTAGTACATGCCGCCCATGCCCGGATCGGCAGCGGGGGCGGGAGCCGGGTTCTTCTCCGGGATGTCCGCCACCAGGGACTCGGTGGTCAGCACGGTGGCCGCCACGGAAGCCGCGTTCTGCAGCGCGCTGCGGGTCACCTTGGTCGGATCGATGATGCCGGCCTCGACCATGTCGATGTAGCGGTCGTTGAGCGCATCGTAGCCATAACCGGCCTTCTTGGCGCGCTTGATCTTCTCAACGATGACGGAGCCCTCCATGCCGGCGTTCTGCGCGATCTGGCGCACCGGCTCCTCGAGCGCGCGCAGCACGATCTGCACGCCGGTCTTGCCGTCGCCGCTGAACCTGGGCAGGATCGCCTGCACGTTGGAGATCACGGACAGCAGCGCCGTTCCGCCGCCCGGGACGATGCCCTCTTCCACGGCGGCGCGGGTCGCGGCCAGCGCGTCCTCAATGCGCAGCTTGCGCTCCTTCATCTCGATCTCGGTCGCGGCGCCCACCTGGATGACGGCCACGCCGCCGGCCAGCTTCGCCAGGCGCTCCTGGAGCTTCTCGCGGTCGTAATCGGAGGTCGTCTCGCCGATCTGCGCGCGGATGGACGCCACGCGGGCGGCGATCTCCTGCGGGTTGCCGGCGCCCTCGACGATGACGGTGTTGTCCTTGTTGACCTTCACCTGGCGCGCGGAGCCCAGCATGTCCATGGTCGCGGTCTTGAGCTCATAGCCCAGCTCCTCGGTGATGACCTGGCCGCCCGTCAGGATGGCGATATCCTGCAGCATGGCCTTGCGGCGGTCGCCGAAGCCCGGCGCCTTCACGCCCACGCAGGTGAACGTGCCGCGCAGCTTGTTGAGCACCAGCGTCGCCATGGCCTCGCCCTCGATGTCCTCGGCGATGATGAGCATCTTGCGGCCGGCCTGCACCACCTGCTCGAGCAGCGGCAGGATCTCCTGAATGTTGGAGATCTTCTTGTCCGTGATCAGGATGTAGGGGT
>DVOV01000142.1 GCA_018713375.1 Candidatus Scatomorpha stercorigallinarum
TAGGGCGGCCAAAATCCCCGGCGGGCTTTGCCTGCCGGGGATACCTTATCTTGCGCCCCGTGGGCGCAACCGCGGCGCTGTGCGGCGCGAGGGGGAGCTTACGAGGGGGACGCAGTCCCCCTCGTATTAACCAGTCCCCCTCGTATTCTCAAACCTTGCCGTAATTTGCGCCCCGCCCGCTGCGTTGGACACGGTGAGCGCGCCGCCGTGGCGGCGGCAGAGGATGTCGCAGATGTTCAGCCCCAGGCCCAGGTGCTCGGGGCCGCTCTCGCGGCCCTTGTAGAAGGGCGCGGAGGCGCGGGCCAGCGCCTCGGCCGAGAAGCCGGGGCCGTCGTCGATGACGGCGAGCGTGAGCGCGCCGGAGGCGGCCTCGAGCGCGATATCGAGCCGCTTCCTGGCGTAGCGCGAGGCGTTGGAGAGGATGTTTTCCGCCACCTGGAGGACGATCTCCGCGTCCACCGTGGCCACCAGCGCGCCGCTGCGCTCCACATGCGTCTCCAGCGCGGGGCAGAGGATGGCGGCCGTCTCCGCAAGCTCGCGCGCGAGCTCGGCGACCTTCACCGGCCGCGGCTGCGGCTCCACGTCCTCCAGTCGCTGTACGTTCGCCATGGCGTCCACATAGCGCTCCAGGCGCGCGATGTGCCGCTGCATGACCTTCACCTCTTCGGCCGCCTCAGAGCCGCTGAGCGCGCCTGAGGGCAGTTCTGCGGCCAGCATGGCCGCGCGGCCCTTCAGCACCGTCAGCGGCGTGCGCAGGTCGTGGGCGAAGGCGGAGTTCAAACGCCGCCGCTCCTCCATCTGCGCCCAGGTCTCGCGCGCCGAGCGGTCCAGCGCCGCGCGCATGTACTCAAAGGAAGAGCACAGCCGCCCCAGCTCGTTGGCGGAGGTGGCCTCGATGTGGAAATCAAGGTCGCTGCGGGCGATGCGGGAGGAGGCGTCCGTCAGCGTGCGGATGGGGCCGTCCAGCTTCCGCCGCCAGAAGGCCACGGCGCAGAGGAACAGCGCGCCCAGGTAGCAGCCCGGCAGGCAGGCCGCCTGCAGCGTTGCCAGTATGCGGTCCAGCAGGCGGTCCTCCGCGCTGAAGGTGGGGCTGATGATGAGGCTGTAGGTGGCGCTGTCCATGCCGTTTTCCGTGTTGAGCCCGATCTCCACGCTGCCCTCGCCGTAGGCCACCTCGCCGTGGGCGACGACCTTGCCGACGGCGTCGTAGACCGTGTAGACCTCGCTGCCCTCGGTGGAGACATAGATGTCATGCCGCCCGCCGGGCGGCACCTCGATGCGCTCGCCCATGTCCTGATATTTGAAGTACATTTCGACGCGCGCGCCGTCCAGGGCGTTCACGATGATCGAACAGGCGGCCGTGGCCAGGGCGGCGGCCACCAGGACGTACCAGATGAAGGCCGTTTTCAGCGACATGTCGCGGAAATAGCGGCGCGTCCGGACACGCCGCTCTCTGGCGCGTGACCGCGCCAGACGAAGCCGCTCTGCTACTTTGCCCATTTGTAGCCCACGCCCCAGACCGTCTCGATATACGTCCGCTGCGCGCCTGCGGCGGCGAGTTTGACGCGGATGCGGCGGATGTGCTCCACCACCACGGTGCTGTCGCCCTCGCCGTCGATGCCCCAGACGCCCTCGTAGATGCGCTCCTTGTCGAACACCAGCCCCGGGTTCTGCGAGAGGAACTCGAGGATGTCGAACTCGCGGCGGGCCAGGCCCACGTCCCGCCCGGCCAGGGAGGCCGTGCGGTCGGAGTAGTTTATCACCAGGTCGCCGTCAAAGCGCAGCTCGGCCGCGGCGGCGTGGCGCTTTTCGCGGCGCAGGTGGGCGGCCACTCGCGCGCCCAGCTCGTCGATGGAGAAGGGCTTGACCACATAGTCGTCGCCGCCGGCGGCGAAGCCGCGGATCTTGTCCGCGTCCTCCACCCGCGCGGTGAGGAACACGATGGGGCAGGAGACATAGGCGCGGATACGCCGGCAGACCTCCAGCCCGTCCATGTCCGGCAGCCCCACGTCCAGCAATATCACGTCCGGGCCGCGTTCGGCAAGGCGCACGGCCTCCGTGCCCGAGTACGCGCGCAGCACCTGGTATCCCCGGCGCGTGAAGTAGCTGTCCAGCATGGAGACGATGTCCTGCTCGTCGTCAGCTATCAGTATCTTTTCCGCCATGGCGTTCGGCCTCCTCCCTGTCGTGCTTACGGCAAATGTGGCGGTATATCAGCAGCCCGGCGGCGCTTATCGCTGCGGTGGCGCCGAGGGCGATGATTGCGAATACGTAGTTCTGCACGCCCAGCGCGTCCCCGCCCACGGTGGAGGTGACGATGGACGGTATGCGTGCCACGGTGGTGATGAAGAGCCAGGTGCGCAGGGGCATGTCCGTCAGCGGCACGAAGTAGCTCAGCAGGTCCTTAGGCGTGCCGGGGATGACCATCAGCAGGAACACCAGGGCGTTGCGGCGGCGGGCGTTGTGCAGGAAGCGCAGGGAGTTTATCTTCTCCGGGGGGAAGAACACCTCCACTGCCTTGACGCCGAAGCGCCGCACGAAGCCGAAGATGAGCAGGCTGCCCGCGACGGAGCCGGCGAGGCACAGCAGCGTGCCCTCCACGGCGCCGAAGGCATAGCCCGCACCCAGCTCCACCGGCTCGCCGGGGATGATGGCCACAAAGACCTGCAATATCTGGATGCCGAGGAAATACACCCAGCCCATGTAGCCCGCGCTGTCCACCCAGGCGCGGAAGCGCTCCGGCTCGGAGACGAAGGCGAGCAGCGGGCGGCCCACGAACCAGGCCACGGCGCAGGTGAGCAATATGAACACGGCGATGGCGGCCGCGGCGATGAGCTTTTTGCCGCGCTCAGTGAGCTCGCGCCCTTCCCGGAAGGCCATAGCAGGTCTCCCCCTTTTCAAAGATGTCCTCCACGCCCGGCGCGCCGCAGACGGGGCCGGCGTAGGCGAGATCGAGGCCGGCCATGCGCTCAAAATCCGCGGGGCGGACGAGCGAGGGCGGCTTCGGCAGCTCCAGCGCGCCGCACCCGGCGAGCACCGAGGCGACGAACTGCGAGCAGAAATAGTGGTAACTGCGCTCGTGGGCGATGTCCAGCGCGCAGAGCGCGCTGCCGAGCAGGGAGTAGCGGTAGTGCGTGCCGCCGAGCAGCATCTCCGCCACGCGCTTGGAAATGTGCGCGCGCTGGGCGTCCGTCACCGCCAGGCGGTAGAGCGCGCAGGGCGTCTGCGGGTGGCGCGCCATATAGCTGCCCGGGACGTCCTCGCGCACCAGCGGCGAGGGCAGCGGGAGCTGCGCGTATTTGCGCGAGAAGCTGTAAACGCGCGAGCAGCCGGGGCCGAGGGCGAGGGATGCGTGTGTGTAGTTCCCGCCGCCCTCCGCGAGACGGACGAGGTGCGAATAGAATGTTTTCGTCCGGCTGAGAAGGATGTATACGCAGGGCATGGGATCGACCTCCTGCGCTTTAACATAGGCCGGACATATCAATTCGCTATCAATGGCGGCGCGGTTTCTTCCGGGCGGCAGTGCTGTGAAAGCCCCAAAAAGGACGAACAGCCGTCCGGCGGCAGCCGGGCGGCTGTTTTTTCGCCCCTTATTTGTTCGGCACGAGTTTGGCCTTGCCGCCCATGTACGGCCGCAGCACCTCCGGGATGTCCACCGTGCCGTCGGCGTTGAGGTTGTTCTCCAGGAAGGCTATCAGCATACGCGGCGGGGCCACGCAGGTGTTGTTCAGCGTGTGGGCGAGGTAGAGCTTGCCGTCCTCGCCGCGGACGCGGATCTTCAGCCGGCGCGCCTGCGCGTCGCCCAGGTTGGAGCAGGAGCAGACCTCGAAGTACTTCTGCTGCCGCGGGCTCCAGGCCTCGATGTCGCAGCTCTTCACCTTCAGGTCGGCCAGGTCGCCGGAGCAGCAGTTGAGCTGGCGGACGGGGATGTCCAGGCTGCGGAAGAGCTCGACGGAGTAGCGCCAGAGCTTCTCATACCAGTCCATGCTCTCCTCGGGGCGGCAGACGACGATCATCTCCTGTTTCTCGAACTGGTGGATGCGGTAGACGCCGCGCTCCTCGATGCCGTGCGCGCCCTTTTCCTTGCGGAAGCAGGGGGAATAGCTGGTGAGCGTCAGCGGCAGCTGCGCCTCGGGCAGGATCTGGTCGATGAAGCGGCCGATCATGCTGTGCTCGCTGGTGCCGATGAGATAGAGGTCCTCCCCCTCTATCTTGTACATCATG
>DVOV01000143.1 GCA_018713375.1 Candidatus Scatomorpha stercorigallinarum
ATGGCGTTGTCGCCCGTCAGGGGGCCGACGCCGCCAAACTTGAACGCCGTGCCTTCGGCGGCGGGCTCTTCCTCACCGGAGGGCTCCTCGGCGGCGGGCTCGCCGCTGGCGGGGGCCTCGGAGGGCTCCTCGGCGGGGTCTTCGGCCTGGCCGCAGCCGGCCATCAGGCATACGCACATCAGCATAGCCAGGACAAGAGAGAAGAACTTTTTCATGTTTGCCTCCTAAAATGCGATTTTATACAAAAAACCGGCCCCGGCCAGATGGCCGGGACCGGTTTGAAGTATACTCCAAATCAGTGTGCCGGTACCATACCTGGCTCGGTGTTGCTGCGGCGGGCTACTACTACGGCGGCAACAAGTACGATAATGCTGGCGGCGATGCGCGCTATGCGTATAATTATAAGGCGCAGGGCAGCAAAAATGGACACCGCAAGAGCGGTGTCCAGGCTAAGCAGGCAGGCAGTATTATCGCGGCGGGCAGAATCGTCGCTGAAGGAATGAGCGCAGGCGGGCGCAAAGTCCGCGCAATGAGAGCCGCGGGCGTCAAAGCTGTTAAAAGTTCGCTCAAAGTGACGGTCAAACATCGGCGCGGCTCCTTTCTGTGAGTTGAGTGCAATTTAACACAGCAAAGCCGCACTGTCAAGAAGGCAAGGCCCATTTCCACGAATTACACAGCGCTTTCCATGCCCGCGGGGCAAAATTTCTTCTGTTCTCACAGTAAATTTGTGCCTTTTTGAACAGGGGAGCGGCCATGTGGGGGGAAATGCGGGCGCGCCGGAGCAAGAGGAATGCCGCCCGGAGGGCCCGGGCGGAATGTGCATGCCTGGCTTACGGCGCGAGGAGATCCACCTCGACGCCGGGTATCTCGGCGGCAAAACGCGAGCGCATGAGCTCTTCAAAGCCCTCGTTGTACTCGTAGCCGGCGCAGGCGCGGCCACACTGCTCGGCGGCGATGAGCGTGGTGCCGCTGCCGAGGAAGGGGTCCAGCACGAGGCCGCCGGGGGAGGTGGTGGCGCGGATGATGCGCGAGACGAGCTCGGTGGGGTAGATGGCGGGGTGGATGTATTTTTTGCCCACGCTGCCGGCCTTGCGGTTGATGTTCCAGAAGGCGCCGCCGTTCATGAGTTCGTTTTTATAGTCGCCGAACTGGGCGAACACGCCGCGGTCCACGGAAAACGCCTCGCTTTTGGAAAATACAAGCACGTATTCGTGGTGATCGACGACGTTTTTCTCTCCCGTGGGGATGCCGGAGGACTTGTGCCAGATGACGATGCCCTTGTAGAAAAAGCCTATCTCCCGGCACATCTCCACGAAGTCGTGGGGGATGGTGATGACCTTCCCCGCCTGGACGCGGATGTTGATGTTTATCCAGAGCGAGCCGGAGGACTCCAGCTTGCGGTAGCACTGCGCCCAGACGGAGCGGATGCGGCGCAGATAGTCCGGGTAGCTCTCCTGGCCGATCTGGCCGGGCTTGAAGTAGTCCTTGAGGTTCCAATAGGGCGGGGAGGTGACGGCCAGCTGCACGGAGCCGTCGGCTATCTCCTCCATGTTTTCGGAGGAGCGGAAAATGACGCGGCTGCGCGGCTTGCCCACGGCGCGGCGCGGCGGCGCGGGAGGGAGCGCGAGCTCCGCCGGGGAGCGCTCCTCGCGGCAGAGCACGTAGTCGCCGCCGCAGCCGGACATGGCCAGCAGGCGCTCGACGACGCCCCCGTCGCCGAGCATGATGTGGCGGGTGATGTGGGCGCGGCCGTCGTCCTCTGTCGGTATCCAGACGTTGCCGGGGTCCTTGCCGCGGGGGTTGTAGTTCTTGGCCCGCTTGCCCCACTCGACGTCCTTCCAGATGTGCTTTTCGCGGACGGCGTCCTTGTTGAAGGACATCTGCGCGTGATTTTTGCAGAGCCAGACGACGTACTTGGCATTGTCCGTGAAGGCGCAGCGCTGTGCCTCCGCCACCGGGTAGACGATGGTGTTGACGTAGTCATAGCCGGCGGCGGTGGCGGCGGCGATGACGTCGAGGAAGTCATGTACGACGTTGCCCATGGCGTCGTATTCCGTGCGCACCAGGGCGAAGAAGCTGCCGCTGCCGGAGAGGCTGGCGTATTCTGTTTTCAGGAGCGACGCCGCTTTTTCATAGCCGGCGTCGGTTATCACGGTCTGCATCAGCGGATGCTCTCCAATCTTGCCCTGGCGATGTCGCAGTAGTTTTCAACGGGCTCGATGAGAGCCCACTCGCGGCCCATCAGCTGGGCCATCTTGGCCGTGGTGCCGCTGCCGCCGAAGGGGTCGAGCACGAGGTCGCCCGGGTCGCTCCAGGTGGCGATGTGGTCGGCGGCCAGCTTTTCCGGGAAAATGGCCGGGTGCTCATAGGCGATCTTGTCCCGGGTGGAGAAGCCGCGGCCGTTGGCGTAGCGCCAGACGTTGGTGCGCACGCCGAATTCATTGACGGTCTTTTTGCCCTTGTTCGTCAGCGAGCCGTCCTTTTCCCGGCGGGTGACGTCGCCGTAGGTCGTGTATCCCGCCCAGCGGTTGGGCTTGTCGCGCAGGAGGTGCACGGTGGCGGGCCTGCCGCGGCTGAGGACGAACATGTATTCGAAGGCATTGAAATAGCGGTTGGGATGAGGAGGGCCGGAGCCGGCCTTTTCGTATATCATCACGTCGTACATGCTGAAGCCGAGCTCCTGGAAAAAGAGCGCCTGGCGGAAGCTGGTGAGCGAGCGGCCGCCGTTGGCCGTCTTGTCGCCGACGACCCAGACGACCACGCCGCCGGGCTTTACGACGCGGTAGAGCTCGCGCGCGATGGTCTTGAACACGTCAAAGTTCCAGACGGCGCCCTCCTGGTAGTCGCGCAGGTCGTCGTAGGGCGGGCTGGTCACGACCAGGTCCACGCTGTCGGCGGGGAATTCGGGCAGCAGCTCGTCCGCGCGGGCGTTGAATATTTGATGGCGTATGTCCTTCAGTTCCAAAATGGTACACCTCACGCAGCGATGCTGTCGTATTCCATGGCCGTGATGGCGCCGTCCGCCAGCAGGAACTCCAGATGATAGGAGCGCAGCAGATTCTGCGCGCGCAGGGCGCGCAGGCGCTCGGCAAAGCTGCGGCGCAGGTAGTTCCCGCCGCTGAGCGCGGAGTAGAGCCCGTGCTTGTCCGCCGGGGCCTGGAAGTGGAGCCGGCGGTGGCAGTTGGGGCAGAGGGCGAAGAGATTCAGGTAGTGGTCGGGGCCGTAGGCGATGCCGAAGGGTATCAGGTGGTGGAATTCCACATATGGCTCGCCGGCGGCGGTGATGAACGCCTCTTCGCCGCAGCACTCGCAGCGGAGCGTGCCGTTTTCAGCGCAGGCGCGCATGTAATAGGACTTGAGCAGGTTCACCAGCTGGGCGCTGCGCTGGCGGTCCTCCGCCGGGGACACCGTCGCCGCGGCGGAGAGCTGTTCGATGCGCTCAAGCAGACCGGCGGCGCTCTCCGTGCGGTAGCGGGCCAGGGCCGGCTGGCCGTGCGCGTCCTCGACGGCGAGGTAGGCGCTGTAATCGCGTGCGCCCAGCGCGGCGAGGGCCTTTTGCAGCTCGCGGCGCATGGCGGCCGCGCTGCGTATGCCGAGCGAGCGGAAAAGGCCGCCGAAGGCGGCGGAGGCGTAGGCCGCGATGGCCTCGAGCCGCTCGCGCGAGAGCTCCCGGACGCCGCCGAAGCCGAGGGAGACGGCGGAGACGAGCGCGGCGGCGGAGAGCAGGATGAAGCGGTCGGCGTGGATGTTATAGAGGTCCCATT
The DNA here is from genome assembly GCA_018713375.1 of Candidatus Scatomorpha stercorigallinarum. The sequence goes on from DVOV01000143.1 coordinate 3,765, forward strand.
TTATCTTCACAAGGCCGTCCGGCTCAACGCCGTTTCCGTTGGCGGCGGAGACATAGCGCCGGCGGAGCTCCGCTTCGCTGCCGGCGAGGACGGCGCCGTAGCGCTGCTGCTTGTAATCCTCCAGGCGGGAGTAGACGTCGTAGATGAGCGCGAGCATGTGGCGGTCCGTCGCCTCGACGCGCGAGCGGCGCATGCGCAGCGCGCCGAGCGGGGCGGCGCCGCAGTCGTATGGAAGGTCGCCGCGGACGCCCAGCAGGTACTTGAGCAGTTCTTTGCGGCCGTCCTCGTCCTCGCAGTCCCGCGCCCGGCCGAAGGAGGCCACGCGCGCCTTTATTTCCGGCAGGCGCGCGGCCAGCTCGGGCTCGAGGGCCTCCCACTCTTCATCGCCGAAGCTGTGACGGCGGCGGGAGACGATGTATTTGTACTCGTCGAGGCTCATCGAGCCCCGGCGCAGGATGTAGCCGAGTATGTCCGTATAGGGCGTGAAGCTCACGCCAAAGGCCTCCGGCCCGGGCGCGGGACCGATCTGGTTGATCTCCGCGGTGGCGGGCTGGGATATCATTTTCAGCTTCTGGTGCTCCCAGAGGAGCAGGAACTCGCCGGCGTTGGCCTGCAACGCGAGCTCGCCGACCGGCGTGAGGCTGCTGAATTCAAAGTCGGCCGCGCCGGTGGAGCGGGAGTGGAAGTAGCCGTAGTAGTACAATATCTGCCGCTCGTTGCGGATGAAGGCCGCCATGTCGCTCTCGATGCCGCGGTAATTGGGCCGCGGGTGCGGGAATTCCTCGCAGAGGCGGAGGACGTCCCCCTCGCCGATGGGGCGCGTGAGCGCGAGGCGGCCGGCGGCCTCCAGCGCCTGCGGGGAGATGACGTACTTGATGGAGCGGTCGGCTATCCTCCCGGAGCTGTTGAGCTCGCGGACGCAGCCGGCGATGGCCTCGCGGAAGATGATATCTTCAATGGCCTCGTGCGAATACACGAAGCCAGGCCGCCGCACGGCCTCCTTCAGCCGGGCCTTAATGCCGGTCTGGCCGCCGGAGCCCATCAGCAGGGCAAAATAGTACTTCTTCGCGCCGCGCAGATACTCCGTGCGCTCCGCCCGGGCGCCGAAAACGCGGCGGCCGGCAAAATTGGCGAAGAGGTTGAAGTCCTCCGACTTGAAGTTGATGGCGCCGTCCTCGGGGTAGAAAAAGCGCTCGGCGCTCTCCCTCACGGCCTCCGGCAGGCTGGCGATATAGCGGTCGAAGATCTCCACCACCGCCGGGCGGTAGGCGCTGGTCTCGATGTCGTTGGAGAGGAACACGTAGTAGTACAGCGTGAGGAACTTCTTTGTGTACCACAGCGTGCCGGAGTTGGTCACGCGGGTGAGCTCCATGGACTTGGTGAGGGCGTAATTGCCGGGCAGGAGCGTGTCAAAAAAGTCGTCATACGGCGGCATGGCCCTTCACATCCTCTCCAAATACAGAATAAAGACATTATATCTGCAATCGCGGCGGAAGTCAAATGGCGCGCCGCTGTCAGACCGGACGGGTGCTCTTTCCCACGATGAGGCTCGGCAGGGTGGTGAAGCTCTGGACGCGCAGTTCGGGCTTCTTCAGCTCCTGCAGGAGCTGCCTGGCGGCGGCGCGGCCCATGTCGCGGACGTCTATCTGCACCAGCGTCGGCTCGGGTCTGATGAGCGGGCTGTACGGGTAACGGTCGAAGGTCATCAGCTGTATGTCGTCCGGTATACGCACGCCGAGCTCGCGCGCCGCCTCGGCGAAGGCGAAGGCGAGCAGGTTGCTGCTGCACACCACGGCCTCCGGCCTGTCGGGGGCGGCCAGCAGCTCCGCGGCGGCGGCGCGGCCGGAGCGCAGCGTGCCGTCCGTGTGTTTGACCCAGCTTTCGCGGTATTCGCAGCCGTGCTCCGCGGCGGCGGCGCGGAAACCCATGAGGCGCTCGTTGGATATGTCGTCGTTCCTGAGCGCGCCGATGAAGGCTATCTCCCGGCAGCCACACTCCACAAGATGCTCGAAGGCGATGCGCCCGCCGAGGGCGTTGTCCGTGTCCACCCAGTTTATGCGCGTGTCGCTCGGGTGGCCTATCACTATGTGCGGGAATTTGCGCGTGACAAGGAGCTGATGGATGGGCTTCGTCAGCGCGCCGCCGTGGACGACGATGCCGTCGATGGCCCGCGAGAGCATCACCTGCTCCACATCCGTCAGCGTCGCGTCCAGCAGCATCAGGCTGTAGCCCTTCGCGCTGAGGGCCTCCTGGATGCCGCACATGATGTCGAAAAGGTGCGGGTTGGTGTAGGGCTCAAACTCGTCCAGTTTCGCCAGGAACGCGATGCAGCGCGCGCTTTTCCGCGCGAGCCCGGCGGCGCGGCTGTTTGGGGCGTAGTCGAGCCTCCGCATGATCTCCTTTACTTTCAGCGCCGTCGCTTCGGATATGCCCGGCACGTCGTTCATGACCTTACTGACGGTGGATATGCTCACCCCGGCTTCGCGGGCGACATCTTTAATGGTGGCCGGCATTTTCATCCCTCCCTGGCTATATAGTATAACGTTTTCGTAAATAAATCAAGAGAAATATTGCATTTTCTATTGACTTACACAAATTTACTGACTATACTTCAAATCAAGAGATGCGTATTGTACAAAATTTGAGCGCATTGTAAGTGCACACTAAGTAAAACGTTTTACTATAATGACAAGAACGGAGGATGAAAAAATGAAGAAATTCCTGGCCATACTGCTCGGCGCCCTGATGTTGATGTCGCTGCTTGCAGCCTGTGGGAGCGCGGACGAGCCCGCCGCCGAGAGCGCCGCGCCGGAGAGCGCTGCGCCCGCGTCGGAAGCGCCGCAGACGGAAGAGCCGGCCGAGAGCGTCGAGCTCACGGTCTGGCACGACAACGACGAAGCGCTCATGCAGGCGATGGCGGACGCCGCCAACGCCCTGCTCGAGGGGACGGGCGTGACGCTCACCTTTGAAAAGCGCACCGGATTGAGCGACCAGCTCAAGCTCTACGGAGGCGACGCGGCCAACGGCCCCGACATGTACCTCTGGGCGCACGACAGCCTCGGCACCTTCGTGGCGATGGACATCCTTGAGCCGCTCACTAACCTCATTGACGAGAGCGTGCTCGCCGACGACCTGCCGCTGACGGTCGAAGCGGGCCAGATAGGCGGCACGCAGTACCTGCTGCCCGTGTATTTCGAGACACTGCTCTTCCTCTACAACAAGGACCTCTGGCAGGGCGACATCCCGGCCACGACCGAGGAGCTCTATGAGTACATGGTAGCCAACACCGACACCGCCGCCGGCACCTACGCCGTCGTCAACCAGCACTCCACGTCGTACAACGTCTCGCCCTTTATAAACGGCTTCGGCGGATACATACTCGACGGCGAAGGCAACCCGGGGCTCAACGACCCCAAGACCATCGAGGCCGTGGAGTACAACAAGAAATTCGCCGACCTTCAGGCCGACGGAGACTACAACACCGTCACTACCCTCTTCAATGAGGGCAAGGCGCAGGCCATAATCGGCGGGCCCTGGCTCGTTGCCGGTATCCGCGCCGCGGGCATCGACCTCGGCGTGGCCTCCCTCTCCGACATGACCCTTCCCAACGGCGATCCGCTGGCGCCCTTCTCCGGCGTACAGGGTATCGGCGTCATGAAGGTCGCCGCGGAGGAGAAGGGCGACGCCATCGCGCTGGCTCTCGAAGCCCTCGCCTCGCCCGAGGTGGGCGTTGCCCTCGCGAAGGCCGGCGGCTGCGCCCCGGCGAACTCGCTCGCCTATGACGACCCGGATGTCGCTGCCGACGAGATAATCATGGCCATAGAGCACACGGCGGACACCGCCCAGCCCATGCCGAACGCCGCGGAGATGAACGTCATGTGGGGCCCGGTGGACAGCATGCTCGCGGCTGTGAACAAAAACGGCCAGGACGCGGCGTCCGCCGCCGAGGAAGCGCAGGCCGCGGCCCTCCAGGCCATAGCGGATATGCAGTGAATCCAAACGTGCTATCAAGGGGCGGCGGCTTCGCCGCCCCGTTTTTGGAGGCCTTGCCATGAGCCTTAGACGAAAATTGAAGCCCTGGTGCTGGTGCGTGCCGGCGGTGCTGCTGATACTTGTCATCATCGTATTCCCCATCATCTACACCGGGTACATCTCGCTCACAAACATGAACCTCTACCACTGGCAGGACTACGAGGTGACAGGGCTGGGCAACTATGAACGCGCGCTGTTCAAGTTCGACTCCGGCTTCCTCTCCGCGCTCGGGACGACCATACTGTGGACCGTTCTCAACATGGCCATCCAGCTCGCTCTCGGCTTCCTCATAGCCCTCGGCCTCAACGCGCCGAAGCTGAGGCTCAGCCGGCTCTACAAGACGCTGCTGATGGTGCCCTGGGCGATGCCGGCGTACATCTCCATCCTGCTCTGGCGCGTGGGGATGTTCAACACCGAGCTCGGGCTGCTCAACAAGTGGATAACGGCGCTGGGCTTTGAAAAGGTAGACTTCCTGGCCACCAACGCCATGGCCTTCGCGTCCTGCCTTGTGCTCAACCTCTGGATGGCGCTGCCGTTCATGATCTCCACCATCGACGGCGCGCTGCAAAGCGTGGACCGCAGCCTGTATGAGAGCGCCACGCTCGACGGCGCGGGATTCTGGACGCGCACCTTGAAAATAACCGTACCCAGCATCAGGCCCGTCATTGCTCCTGCGGCGGTGATGACGGCATTCATCACCTTCAAGCAGTTCGACATCATCTATCTGCTCACGCAGCAGCGCGGCTACATGACCGGCGCGACGCTGAACACGGTGATAACCTATGTCCACCAGAACGCCTTCGTCTCGAACAACTACGGCCTCTCGAGCGCGGTGAGTATGCTGCTCTTCGTGATAATAATCATCTTCTCGCTGGCCACCAACCGGAGCCTGAGGGAGGGTTGAGCATGAAACTGAAAACGAAAGAACGCCTGGGGTACGCCGCGCTGAACATAGCGTTTATCTTCCTCTGCCTGGTCACGCTGATACCGATATACTATGCGGTGAATGTGTCCTTCTCCGGGCCGGGCAGCTCGCTCTCCGGGGATTTCACGTTTCTGCCGGAAGATCCCTCGCTGGAAAATTACCGCGCCATACTCTTCGACGAGCCGTTTCTGCTCTGGCTCAAAAATTCGCTGCTTCTCAGCGCGGGGACTGTGGCCATAGCCATGCTCTGTGCCGTGACGGCGGCCTACGCCTGCTCGCGCTGGCGGTTCAGGGGCCGCCGGAGCCTGCTCATGGCGCTGCTGGTGCTCAACGCCTTCCCGCAGGTGCTCACGCTCTTTGCCTATTACCGCATACTGCGCCTCGCCGGATTGCTCAATTCCCACATTGGGCTGATGCTCATTTACGCGGGGAGCATGTGCGTATTTGCCGTCTGGAACATGAAGGGATATTTCGACTCCATCCCGGTGGAGATAGAGGAGGCCTCGAAGATAGACGGCGCGAACGACGCGCAGATGATATGGCGCATCGTCCTGCCGCTGGCGAAGCCGGCCATAGTCGTCACCTGTGTCATGGTGCTGATAACCGTCTGGAACGAGTACCTCTTTGCCACCACCTTCCTGCTGGACAGCGACTACTATTCGCTCGCGGCCGGGCTCTATCAGCTGCAGAGCAACGACTACACCCGCTCGTGGCCGCTGTTCACGGCGGCGAGCATACTGGCGTCCATACCGCTGCTGCTGATTTTCTTCAGGATTCAAAAATACATGGTCTCCGGCCTCACCGCCGGCGGCGTGAAAGGATAAGCATGAAAAAGGAAGCGATATTTCACCGTCCAATGAGCGAATACGCCTTCGGCCTCGACGAGGACACCACGGTATTCCGGCTGCGCTGCGCCCCCGGCGACCTTACACGCTGCACGCTCTGGTACGGCGACACTTCAAGCCCGGAGACGCCGGTGCCGGTCTTTCCCGCGGAGATGGCGCTCAAGTATCACGGTGAAAACTGCGACTGGTGGGAGGCGGAGCTGCGCGGCACATTCCACCGGCTATATTACTACTTTGAGCTCACGGGCGGCGAGACGCTGTATTACTCCGGCGAGGTGTTCTCCACCCGGCCCAGCGCGGAGCGCTCGGAGTACTTCAAGTTCCCCTTCAACCACCGGGCCGACATCGCCCGCGTCCCTGACTGGGCCTCAGACGCCGTGGTGTACAACATCTTCCCGGACAGCTTTGCTAGCTCCCGCCGTGCCATCGCGTGTAGGGGGACGGAAAAGCGCGCCGGCGGCGCCCTTTCGCGCTCGCGCCTCGGAGGGACGATAAACGGAATACGCGAGAATCTCGACTACATATCCGCGCTCGGCGCCAACTGCATTTACCTGAATCCCATCTTCGCCGCAGGTCAATATCACAAGTACGACACGATAGACTATCTACACATCGACCCCTGCTTCGGCACGGACGGGGACCTCCGCGCCCTTGTGGACGAGTGCCACGCGCGCGGGATGCGCGTCATACTCGACGGGGTGTTCAACCACTGCGGCGCGCAGTTTTTCGCCTTCCGCGACGTGCTCGAAAAGCAGGAACGAAGCCGCTACGCGAGCTGGTTTTACCGCCTGCGGTTTCCCGTCGTATACCCCGAAGCCGGGGAGAGGCCAAATTACGAATGCTTCTGCTATGAGCGGCTGATGCCGAAGCTGGATACGTCAAACGCCGAAGTTTGCGACTACCTATGCGCCGTCGGCGAGCACTGGCTGCGCGAATTTGACATCGATGGCTGGCGGCTCGACGTGGCCGACGAGCCGAACGACGGCTTCTGGCGCGAGTTCCGCCGCCGCTGCAAGGCGGTCAAGGGCGACGCGCTGCTCATAGGCGAAGTCTGGGGCGGCGCCAGGCACTGGCTCGGCGGCGACATGTTCGACTCCACCATGAACTATGATTTCCGCAACCACTGCCGGCACTTTTTCGCCGAGGGCAGCATCGACGCGAGCACCTTTGCCGGGCGCTGCGCGGATATGCTGATGCGCTACAAACGTCAGACCGCCGCGGCGCAGCTCAACCTGCTTGACAGCCACGATGTGGGCCGCTTCCTTGACCTCTGCGGCGGCGATGTGCGGCGCTTGAAGCTGGCCGTCATGTTCATGTGCTGCTTTCCGGGCATGCCCTGCGTGTTCTACGGCGACGAGCTCGGCGTGGCCGGCACGGACGAACTGGACTTCCGGCGCGCCATGCCCTGGCGGAGCGGGGACAGGGAGTTGCTGGAGCTTTACCGCGAGGCCATAGCCCTGCGGCGCGAGCACCCGGCCCTCCGCCGCGGAGAGCTGCGCTTCCTGCGCGCAGAGAAGGGCGAACAGGTGCTCGTGTTCGAGCGGAGGGCGCCGGATGATGAGCTGATCATAGCCATCAATGCAGATGAGACAGAGTATAGTTACGCCGGCCGCGAGATACCGCCGCTTTCGTGGGCGATAATATGAGAAAAAACCATCAGGCCGGCAAACGCCGGCCTGATGGTTTTTTTACCCGGCTTAAAGCCCGCGGTCTTTAAACATCCCCGCGATCTCCTCCGCCGTTTCCCGCATCCCCCTTTGAAACCAGACCTCGATCCAGCCATACAGCGTATAGGCGACATAGGCCCTCGCATATGCCTCCTCTTTGGAGTCCTCCGGCCGCGGGCCGCAAAGCCCGGTGATAACGTCTTTCAAAAGGTAAGTGAGGCCTCTCCGGTCCAGCAGCGCATAAAAATCACGATGCTTTTCGAAATGGGCAAACAGGGAGCGGAGAAGCTCGCTGAGCGGCCTGTTCTCCTCCGGAGGGACTCCCGCCGCCCATTCCTGAAAAAGCCCGTGGATATATGAGCGCAAAATGTCTTCCTTGCTGTTAAAGTTCCGATAAAAGGACGCGCGGCCTATCCCGGCCCGCCCGCACAGTTCACTGATGGAGATCGCTTCTATCGGCTTTTCCCGCAGCAGCTTCAGCAGTGCGTCTGTGATGTGCCCGATGACATAGGCGTTTCGCCCCTCGTTGCTCATTGGTGATACATTTCTTTTGATCTGTCTCATTTTTCTGCACCCTATTGACATTCAATAAATTCGATGATACGGTTGTGTCGCTGAAACAAATGTAGCATCAACACTATAGCACAGAAAAATGAGGCCGTCAATGGAATACGGCGGAGAGGAACTTAAAATGACCCTTGCACGAAAGAGACTTCTGCTCATTCTTATCATTGCCGCAGCAGCTTTTCTTTCAGGCAGGCTGGCGGTGCGGGCATTCATGAACCTGCTGCTGGGCGGCACACTGTTTGGAGGGAATTTCCTGTGAGGAAAAGAACGAAAGAAAAGAAGGTGAAAGCCGTGCCTGTAGGGATCGGGATACTAATTTTTGCGTTGGCTTTTGCCGGCGGCGCCGCGTCAAAGCTCGTCATCAAGCCGTCATGGGCGGAAAAATACGCTGTCCAGTGGAGCGATGAACTCGGCACACGGAAAATGGATATTCCCTACGGCGGCGGGGAGGCAAATAAGTTTGACCTGTACCTGCCGGCGGACAACACGAAAGGACATTACGGCCTTGTGGTGTACCTCCACGCGGGCGGCTTTACATCGGGCGACAAGAGCGGCGACACGGAAATGCTCTCCTGGCTGTGCAGCAAGGGCTATGCCGCCTGCGGCATCAACTACACGCTGCGCACCGATACCAACGATGTGAGCGTACTCAGCCAGTCCAACGAGATCAAAACGGCCATCCCCAAGGTGATAGAAGCCGCGGAGGCCGAGGGCTATCACATCGACAGACTGGCCATGGCGGGCGGCTCCGCCGGGCACGCCCTTGCCATGCTGTATGCCTATCGGGACGCGGCGGAAGCGCCGGTGCCTGTCGCACTCACTTTCGGTGCTGTCGGCCCCTCCTGTTTCCACACGGAGGACTGGGACAATTACGGATTCGACCGGAATACGCCGGAAAGCGACATGGGCGCGGCCGGGCTGTTTGGCGTTATGGCGGGTGCGGAGATAAGCGCGGATGAGATAAAGAGCGGGGCCTACCTTGAAAAAATGAAGCCCATCTCCGCCGTGGACTGGATAACGCCGGATTCGGCGCCTACCGTGGTCGCTTACGGCACGCACGACCGTGTCCAGCCCTTTAAGGCGTCCCTCCGGCTCAGGGCTGCGCTGGAGGAAAACGGCGTTGACTATCAGTATTTTGAATGCACCCACTCCGGCCACGGCCTGCAGAACGACAATGCCGTTTACAGGCAGTGGATGGAAACGGTGGAAGCGTATCTGGACAAATATATGCCGGTGGACTGAGGCGGGAGCAAAAAGGTGAAAAAAGTGGGAAGAGTCATTTTGGCCGTTGCCCTCATACTTGCAATTATAATTGCGCTTGGCTGCTTTGGGCTGAAAAAGCTGTGGAAGAACATCTTAACTGCGCCTATGGCCCCGGAAAACTATATCGCGGAAGTGACGACCGGCGGCGAAGTGGAAGCAAAATACATGGCGGCGGGGAGCTGTCAGGCCGGATATTTTGAGGCGGAATATGCAGAAAACGCGGATATCAAAAAAATCGAGGTCTGGTATCCGAAAGAGCTGGAGACAAGCGGCGAAAAATACCCGGTGGTCTTGTTCGTAAACGGCACGGGGGTCGCCGCTTCCAGATATGAGCCGGTGTTTGAACATCTTGCCTCATGGGGTTTCATTGCTGTTGGCAATGAAGATCCGTCAACATGGGAAGGGAAGAAGGCGGACGCAACGCTGGCGTGGCTGCTGGCGGCGAATGAAGACGAAACCAGTATTTTCTATCATCGGGTAGATACGGACAATATCGGCATTACCGGACACTCACAGGGCGGCGTTGGCGTGTTCAACGCGATCAACGAAACGGAGCATAAGGGGCTGTATAAATGTGCCGTCAGCCTGTCCCCCACGCAGGAGGATATTGCGGCGGCCTTGAAAATGCCGTATGATCCTGCCAAAACGACGATACCTGTCATGCTCCTTGCCGGCGCTCCGGATGATGTTATCTCGCTCGAAGGACTGGATGATATGGTCAAAAAGATATTCGCCGATGTTGTCTCCGCACGGCGGAGCAATACAGATCATGGCAAAATGCTCTATTCAGGTGACGGGTATGTGACCGCCTGGTTTATGTGGCAGCTCCGGGGGGACGAGGCGGCTGCGGCGGCGTTCCTGGGGGAAAGCGCGGAGATCTTGCATAATAGCAACTGGCAGGATGTCATGATACGTTTCTCAAACCGTTAAGTCGCCGCAAGGGAAAAGCCCACAGGCCGCCGAGCCTGTGGGCTTTGTCTTCCGCATGGCCAGTGACGCCCGCCCCGGCGGAGGGCCATATGACCTGCAAAAAGCAAGCGCGGGAATAGAAGATACCAAGAGTTGTAATTAAAAGCCAACTGCGAGCCCGGCGCAGCGGGTCGCAGTTGGGAAGGTGCCGCGACAGAATGAGTGAGAGGTGACTTTTGCAAAAAGTCGCCGCGGACGATATGCCGTCCGCGGCGACGTGGTGGAGGCGGGGGGAATCGAACCCCCGTCCGAAAATGCTTCCTTCGGAACCTCTCCGGGCGCAGAGAGTCATTTGCTTTCCCTTACCCAGGCGTGGACGCTCACACTCAAAGGCTCGGTAGCTTCATTGTGCATGGTGCGCTCAAAGCTTTGCGCACTCACGTTCGCCGCTGATCGACGCCCCGCAGCCGGGCCGCGGCCCTCCCGGCGGGGACGCTCACTGCTTAGGCAGCGAGAAGAACAGTATCTTCGTTGTTCTTTGATTTATAATTGCCCGTTTTTAGGATGACAGGCGCATCCGCCCGCTATTCCGATCTCCGCATCCCCGTCGAAACCAGTACGCCCCCTCGTCGTCGGCGCAAAGTCCGCTCGTCTCCGTTTCCGGCAAGAGCCTGCGGCTGTTGCCGAAAACTGCGCTCGCTCCGTTGCGCCTCGTCGGCGCGGACTGCATATACTTCGCTTCCCCGCAAGCGGGAAAGCTCAGTCATTCCGTCGCGCCTCCTCTCAAAACCAAAGCCGGCGGCTTTGGTTTTGAAAACGAGAGCTTGTTGGCGCAATATTTGCGCCGTATGGCAGGGCGGGGCGGCGGCTGCCGCGCCCGCCGTTACCGGCTGTGGATCAGAACTTCTTCGGCTCGGGGTAATCGACGCCGAAGGTCTCGGCAGTGGCTTTTTTTATGCGCTGCTCCGTGCGCGGACGGTCGTTGTAGTCGGTGGGGGCGGAGGCGATCCTGTCGACCTCGTCCATGCCATCGATGACCATGCCGAAGGCGGCGTATTCGCCGTCCAGGTGGGGGGCCTTGTCGTGCATGATGAAGAACTGGCTGCCGGCCGTGTCCGGCATCATGCTGCGGGCCATGCTGAGCACGCCGCGCGTGTGCTTGAGGTTATTTTTGCTGAAACCGTTGTGCTTGAACTCGCCCTTGATGCGGTAGCCGGGGCCGCCCATGCCGGTGCCCTGGGGGTCCCCGCCCTGAATCATGAAGCCGGGGATGACGCGGTGGAAGATGAGCCCGTCATAGAAGCCGCTCTGCACGAGGCTGAGGAAGTTGTTCACGGTGTTGGGGGCCAGCTCCGGGTAGAGCTCGGCCTTGATGACGCCGCCGTCCTCCATCTCGATGGTGACTATCGGGTTTGGCATATACATTCGTCCTTTCTTTCTTTATCCGACAACGGAGGCTGCAGCCGCGCGCACCCCGTCCCCGTCCATGCCGGGGGAGATGGCGGCGCTGTAGAGCAGGCGGATGACCGCCCAGTCCAGCTCCGTGGGCCAGTCCGTGGTCAGGTGATACTGATAGAATATGCTCTCGGGGTGGTCGTAGGTGTCCGTCAGCAGGCCGAGGCCCTGGCAGAGCTCCTCAACGATCACGGCGCGGCGCAGCTTCTGGCTGATGTCCGTGCTGTAATAGATCTCGCCTTCGTAGATGTCGTGATCGCCGTGCCACCAGACGGTGACATATCCATTATAGCCTTCGCCGAGGATATCGTCCATCTCCGACTGGGAGACGAAGTTGACGGTGAGGTTGGCGCCGTCTTCGTCCTCCGCCGCGGAGATGCCGGGGAAGCCCTCCACGCCGTTGAGCGCCGCGGCCAGAGCGGTGAAGAGCTCCAGGTCCTCCTCCGTGGGTGAGCCGGCGATGTGGTAGCGGATGGGGTCGGACCAGCGGACGACGTTCTCGCGCGCGTCGCCGTATTCGGAGCCCAGGGCCACGTCGCAGAAGTAATCGATGATCTCCTCCGCCGTGCAGCCCTCGGCGGTGATGAGGGAGCCGCCCTCCGGCTGCGTCCCGCCCGGGCGGGCGGCGCGGCTGAGGATGGCGGCGGCCTGCGCGCGGGTGAGCCCGGCGCGGGGGCGGAACGTGCCGTCCTCAAAGCCCTCGACAACGCCGGAGGTTGTGAGCGCGAGGACGCCCGCGGCGCAGTCCGGGGAGATCTCTGATGAGTCCGGGAAGGACAGCGCGGAGCCTTCCGCGGCAGAGAGGCCGAAGGCGGCGGCGGTGACGCGGCACATGAGCTCGCGCGTGGCGGGCGCGTCCGGGGACGCATCCGCGGGCAGCCAGCCGTTTTCCTGCGCATAGGAGAGCTGGACGCCGGCCCAGTGCGCGCTGTCCGCGCCGGTGGGGGCTGACGTCATGCGGGCGGCCATAGTCACGGCCTCCGCCACGGTGACGCCCTGCTCGGGGCGGAAATATCCGTCCTCAAAGCCGACGATGACGCCGGAGGCGGCCATCTCCATCACCGGCTCATAGTACCACGCGCCGGCGGCCACGTCCGGGAAAGACGCGGGGGCATACTGCGCGGAGGCGGGCAGGGAGAGGGCGAGAACTGCGGCAAGGGCAGCGGCAAGCTTTTTCATCCGTTGCGCTCCTTCATGGCGCGGTCGATGTCGCGCCTGGCGTCCCGCTCCGAGGCGGCGGCGCGCTTGTCGTAGAGCTTCTTGCCCTTGCAGAGGCCGAGCTCGACCTTCACGCGGCTGTCCTTGAAATACAGCGAGAGGGGGATGAGCGCGACGCCGTCCTGCATGATGCGGGCGTTGAGGCGGTTTATCTCCCGCTTGTGCATCAGCAGGCGCTTGGGGCGCATGGGGTCGCGGTTGAAGATGTTGCCCTTTTCATAGGGGCTGATGTGCAGCCCGCGGGCGAAGAGCTCGCCGTCCTTTATGGTGCAGAACGAGTCCTTGAGATTCACCGTGCCGGCGCGGATGCTCTTGACCTCCGTGCCGAAAAGCTCGATGCCGGCCTCGTAGCGCTCGAGGACGAAGTAGTCGTGGAACGCCTTGCGGTTCTGCGCTATCTGTTTGACGCCCTGCGCCCTGGCCATGGCGCTCCACCTCCTTTACGGGCTCACTGTGCGGTAGTATAACACATCTGTCAAGGGAAATAAACACCGGTTTGTTAACATTTACGTTTCAGCGCAGCAGGAAGGGCAGGGCGTAGTCCGCCACGGCGACGGAGACGTCCGGCGCGGGGCGGGCGAGGATGAGCGAGCCGCCCTCCCCGGGGAAGAGCTCCAGCTCCGTGCGCGGCCAGGGGGAAAGGCCGCGCTCCGTGAGCGCGCGGCGCACGAGGGCGGCGGCGGAGCGCATGTCCGGCTCGCCGGGGACGAAAAGGGCCGCCGAGGCGGCGGTGGCGCATATGATCTCCATGGTAGATACCTCCGTGCTGCTATCATCGCCCCATCCGGCGCCCGCCGTCAAGTTTAAAATACTGGCAGGGGAGGGGACTTGCCACAACGGTTGACAAAGGGCCGCGGGATGGATATATTGGGAGGCGCGGGGAGGCCGGCGGCGCATCGGCGCAAAAAGGCGGCTCCGCTGTTGTTTTGTCCGGCGGGATATGGTAAAATGACGGTGAGCATATTGAAGCGGAGGCACTGCTATGGCTTTTGAAAAGCGGATAGACGGCAAGACGCTCTATGAGGGCGTGATCGTGAACGTACACATGGACCGCGCGCAGCTGGTGGACGGCGACGTCGTCCGGCGCGAGGTGGTGGAGCACCCCGGCGGCGTGACGGTGATACCCGTGGAGCCGGACGGCACCGTCTGGTGCGTGAGGCAGTTCCGCTATCCCTTCCAGCGCGAGATGCTGGAGACGCCGGCGGGCAAGCTGGAGCGCGGGGAGGACCCCGCCGAGTGCGCCCGGCGCGAGCTCTCGGAGGAGACTGGGCTGACGGCGGACGAGCTCGTCGGCCTGGGTAAATGCTGTACATCGCCGGGGTTTTCGACGGAGGTGCTGCACATTTACCTCGCCCTGGGGCTGCACCAGGGGCGGGCGCACCTGGACCCGGGGGAATTTCTGAACGTGGAAAAACACCCGCTCGCGGAGCTGTCGCAGATGGTGATGAGCGGGGAGATAGACGACGCCAAGACCATGATCGCCGTGCTGAAGGCGGAGAAATATCTGGAGGGCAGGAAATGAACAACAAGGTGCTCATCGTCGATGACGAGCGGGCGATAGTGGACATCCTCAAGTACAACCTGGAGAAGAACGGCATGACGGCCATCTGCGCCTACGACGGCGGGGAGGGGCTGCGCCTGGCGCGCGAGAGCGACCCGGACGTGATACTGCTGGACGTGATGCTGCCGGTGATGGACGGCTTCGAGGTCTGCCGCACGCTGCGCGCGGAGGGCAACAACGTGCCCATCATCATGATCACCGCCCGCGAGGAGGAGACGGACAAGGTGTTCGGCCTCGAGCTGGGGGCGGACGACTATATCACGAAGCCGTTTTCCATGCGCGAGGTGGTGGCGCGCGTCCGCACCAACATGCGCCGGGCCGTGGCGATGGCCCCGCAGAGCGCGCCGGAGCCCTCCGGCGACCAGCTGCGGGCCAAGGACCTGACGATAGACAAGGCGCGGCACGCCGTTTTCAAGGACGGGAAGGAGATCGAGCTCACGCAGCGCGAGTATGAGCTGATACTCTACCTGGCGGAGAACCCGGGCAAGGTCATCTCCCGCGAGGAGCTGATGAGCCGCGTCTGGCAGTACGACTACTATGGCGACCTGCGGGCCGTGGATGTGGCCATCAGGCGGCTGCGCGAGAAGCTGGAGCCCAACCCCTCGGAGCCCGAGTACGTGATGACCAAGCGCGGCGCGGGCTACTACTTCGCCGACTGACGCATGAAGCAGCAGGAGGGGAAAAAGCGCGCGCGCTCGGGGCTCGTGAGCCTTTACACCAAGCTCGTGCTCATCATATTCGTGCTAATCATCGCGCTGATGGCCGTCACCGGCGTGTTCCTCACGCGCGGCGTCAGCAGCTTTTACACGAACGACTTCTACGACCAGATGCAGCAGGTGTTCTCCAGCACGGGGCTGGCGGAGGACCTGCGCGACAGCGCGGCCGCCGGCGACTATGAGCATATGGCGGCCATCATCCGCACCTACGCCGGACAGCTGGGCATCGACTCGGGGACGAGGAACTTCCACATCCTGGCCGGGGACACGGGGGCCTGGCTGGCCGGCAGCACCCAGCCGGAGAACGGCGTGGAGATCACGCCCAACATCGTCACCGCCATCGGGGGCGGCAACGGGTATGACTATGACCCCGGCGCGGACTATATGGACGTGGCGCTGCCCATTGAGAGCGGCAGCAACGGCTATATCATCTACGTCGTGGACAACAAGGCCACCATGGAGAGCCTCAACGCGCAGCTCATCAGCATCATCGTGGACGCGCTCGTGGTGGGCCTGGTCATCTCCGTGCTGCTGTGCCTGATCCTGGCGCGGGCCATCACCTCGCCCATCCAGGACCTCACCCGGGCGGCGGAGAAGGTGGCCGGCGGCGACTTCACGGACAAGGTGGAGAACGACTCCAAAGACGAGATCGGCGTGCTCACCCGCACGTTCAACGACATGGCCGGGCAGCTGGAGGACACGCTGGACGACCTGACGAAGTCCGAGCAGATGCGGCGCGAATTCGTGGCCAACGTCTCGCACGAGCTGCGCACGCCCATCACCAGCGTCCGCAGCTACGCCGAGACTCTGGAGGACGAGCCGGACATGCCGGAGGACACGCGCCAGCGCTTCCTGGAGGTCATACTCAACGAGAGCGACCGCATGACGAAGATCGTGCAGGACCTGCTGACGCTCTCGCGCTTCGACGCGGGCAGCATCGAGTTTTCCTTTGACGAATTCAGCTTTGAGAAGTCCGTGCGGGACGTCTATAACGCCATGGCCATGGAGGCGCAGGCACACGGGCACAACTTTGTGCTCGAACTGGAGCCGAACATGCCGCGCATCCGCGGCGACCGCCAGCGCGTGGAGCAGGTGCTCATCAACATGGTCTCCAACGCCGTCAAATACACCAAGGACGGCGGGCAGATCAGCGTCAGCGCCGGCGCGAAGAAGGGCGAGGTCTGGTGCACCGTGCGCGACAACGGCATCGGCATCCCCTCCGAGGACACGGGCAAGGTGTTCGACAGATTCTACCGCGTGGACAAGGCGCGCAGCCGCGAGAGCGGCGGCACGGGCCTGGGGCTCTCGATAGCGCAGGAGATCGTCGTCCGCCACGGCGGGCGCATCGAGCTGCAGAGCAGGCTGGGGCACGGTACAACGATAACCGTCTATTTGCCCGTGGAGGGGCCGAAGGATGAAAAACAGCGCTGAAAAGCCGCGCCGCCGGCTGAAAAAGGGCACGATAAGCGCCCTGCAGGACCTGGCTATCGTCCTGCTGCTGGTGCTGGGCGTGGCGCTGAGCGCCGCCGGCGGGCTGCTGCCGGCGGACGTCGTCGCCGGCTGGCTGGCCGGGAAGGCGCAGAGCGGGGAGGAGGCGGACGAGGGCTATGCCCCCGCAGCCGCGCCCTACTGCATCGTCCTCACGCCGGAGGACGGCGCGCACTGCGCCGTGATGTACAGCGGCGAGGAACTGGCGGAGACCTACGGGCGCTTTTCCGCCATGCTGGGCGAGGCGCTGGGCTCCTCCTTCGGCGCCGAGGCCGTCACCGAGGACGACTGGCGCGCCGCGCTCGGAGGGCAGGGCGTATATTTCGACTTTTACAATGATTTCCTGCTATCGACTTACGCCATCTGGCTGGGTACGACGATGACGGGCGACTCCTCCGGGCACACGGCCCGGCGCATCTGCCTGGCCATCGAGGACGGGGCTGTGGCGCTCTATTACGTGCGCCCGCGGGCCAACGACGGGCGCTATTATTTCCGCTGCGAGACGGCCCTGCCGGCGGACGCGCTGGCAGGGCAGCTGAGCTCCGCCGTGCCGAACGGGGCGGAGTTCCGCTTCGAGCGCGCGGGCTATGAGCACATCGACCCGTATTTTGTGATGACGGCGGACACGCCGCAGGTCTATTCTGCCACGGCGCACAGCTCCTTTGCCGACCTGGGCGAGGCGGCGGCCATGGACGCCTTCGGCATGAACAGCTATCTGGCGCAGAGCTACCCGGAATCCGACGGCGCGCTGGTCTGGGTGGACGGGGAGAGCACGATGCGCGTGGGCACGGACGGGACGGTGTATTATTCCTCCCCCCAGCCTGAGCCGGGCGAGGTGGAGCGGCTGGGGCCGGCGGCGGCCATTGAACTGGGCCGGGCGCTGGTGGAAGCCACGCTGGGGCGCGTCAGCGGCGACGCGCAGGTTCAGCTCTCCTACATCGTGTTCGACGAGAGCGCGGAGGCCTATGAGCTGTGGTTCAGCTATTCGCTGAACGGCCTGCCGGTGGAACTGCCGGGCGGGCAGAACGCGGCGGTGATAAGGCTCGTGGGGAGGACGGTCTACGACGTGGAGCTGCGCTTCAGGGCGTATACGCTCGAAAACGCCACCGAGAACGTCCTGCCCGTGGACATGGCCGCCTCCATCGCCGACGCCGCCGGCGGCGGGGAGCCGCGGCTCTCGTACATCGACGGCGCGGAGGGCGTGACGGTCAACTGGCCGGTCAAGTGATATGGATAAGTTCAAGGCTAAAAACTTCATAATCATCGTGCTGCTGCTGATGGACGCCATACTGCTCGCGCTCATCGGCGCGGACATGGCGCGCTCGGCGTCATCACGGCGCGCGGCGCTGGAGGGGGCGGTGGACGTCCTCGAAGAGAACGGCATCAGCGTGGCCGGGGAGATGGAGCTGCCCGAGGGGCCGGTGTACGTCTACTCCACGGCGCGTGACGAGCGGCTGGAGCGGCAGCATGTGGACGCCCTGCTGGGCGAGAGCGAGTACACGGACCTCGGCGGCAGCATCATCACGTACTACGCGCTGGACGGGAGCGGCGAGGCCACTTTCCGCGGCGTCGGCGGCATACAGGTGCGCCTTGGGGGCCGCAGCGCCGGCGACGTGGCCGACGCCGAGGCCGAGGCGCGGCAGATGGCCGCCGACCTGGGTATCGAGGTGCTCTCCGGCAGCGGCACGGCGCAGGTGAACATGAGCGGGGACGGCGGCAGCGTGGTGCTCTTCTGCGCGCACGAGGGCGTGCTCATCGCCAACTGCCGGCTGGTCTTCACGTTCGGAGGGGACTCCGTCGTCATCGAGGGCACGAGGCCGCTGGACACCGTTTCCCCCTCCGGGGAGGCGGAGCTGCTGGACGCGCCCACTTCGCTGATGCGCTTCCTGGAGCTCCTGCGGGAGCGGGGGCAGGTGTGCTCGGAGATACGCTCCTTTACGCTGGCATATTTCTTCACCGCCACGGCCGCCGGCGACGGCACGCTGGAGCCCGTGTGGCGCATCGTCACGGACACGGGGGATTTTTACCTGAACGCCATCACCGGAGCGAGCGTGGACAACGTCGGCTGAGCGCGCGCATTGAACGTTTTGTGCAGAAAGACGAAGCGCAGAGCGGCAAATTGGGCAGAAGGGCATAAGATGCGCTCAAAAGGCGCGCAAGTCTTGAACATTTGGCAGATATGTGTTAAAATACTTTGTTAGTATAGGTTCATTGCGGACACAATACAGTCAACAGGTTCACAAGGGTCCCGGCCCATGCTTTGGAAGGTGTGAGACTTTGGAAAAATATGTTATCAGGGGCGGACGCCAGCTCCACGGCGAGATCGAAGTGAGCGGGGCGAAGAACGCCGCTGTGGCTATCATACCCGCCGCCCTGATGGTGGACGGCGTGTGCCGGCTGGAAAACATCCCGCAGATCAGCGACGCGGACATGCTGCTGACGATACTTGAGCATCTGGGCGCCAGGGTGCGCACGGTGAACAAGAGCACGGTGGAGATCGACTGCACGGACGTGCGCTACACGGACGCGCCCTATGACCTGATGCGCAAGATACGCGCGTCGTATTACCTCATCGGCGCTATGCTCGGGCGCTTCGGCGCGGCCAAGACCACCATGCCCGGCGGCTGCAACCTGGGCGCGCGGCCCATCGACCAGCACATCAAGGGCATGGAGGCCCTGGGGGCGGAGGTCGAGGTCGCCGGCGGCTTCGTCTATGCCAGCACGCCGGACGGACTGCTGCACGGTTCGCGCATCTATCTGGACAAGGTGTCTGTGGGCGCGACGATGAATATCATCCTCGCGGCGTCGCTGGCCCGCGGGCGGACGGTGATAGAGAACTGCGCCAAGGAGCCGCACATCGTCGATTTGGCGAACTTCCTCAACTCCATGGGCGCGGATGTGCGCGGCGCGGGCACCGACTCCATCAAGGTCAACGGCGTGGAGCGCCTGCACGGCGGCAGCTACACCATCATCCCCGACCAGATCGAGGCGGGCACCTACATGGTGGCCTGCGCGGCGGCCGGCGGCGAGGTGAAGATCAAGAACGTCATCCCCCGCCATCTGGAGAGCATCAGCGCCAAGCTGCGCGAGATGGGCGTCGTCATCATCGAGGGCGAGGATTCCGTGGTCGTCAAGAGCAGCGGCAAGCTGCGCCGCGTGAACGTCAAGACCATGCCCTACCCGGGCTTCCCGACGGACATGCAGCCGCAGGTGGCCACGGCGCTCTGCCTGGCCAGCGGCACCAGCGTCATCACCGAGGGCATCTATGACAACCGCTTCAAGTACACGAACGAGCTGCGCAAAATGGGCGCACAGATACAGGTCGACGGCCGCACCGCCGTCATCGAGGGCGTGAGCCGACTGTCCGGCGCGCCCGTCGCCGCCTGCGACCTGCGCGCGGGCGCGGCGATGGTCATCGCCGGCCTCTGCGCCGAGGGCACGACCTATGTGGAGGATATCCACTACATCGAGCGCGGGTATGAGAATTTCGTCGGCAAGCTCCGCAGCCTCGGCGCGGACATAGCCCTTGTCTCCGAGCCGGACGAGCCCGGCACCATCAAGAGCGCGAGCGCCGGCTGATGCGTATAAGCGTATTCGCCAGCGGCTCGTCGGGCAACTGCGCTCTTTTTTCCTCGGAAGGGACCAATATCCTGATCGACGCGGGCATTTCCGCGCGGAGGATCTGCGCGTTCCTGTCCGGGGAGGGGCTCGCCCCGGGCGATTTGGACGGGATTTTGATAACACACGAGCACAGCGACCACGTATCCGGCCTGCCAACGCTGCTCAGGCGCTTCCCGCTGAGGGTGCTGGCGCCGGGCATGGCGGCGGAGCGGCTGCGCTCGTCCCTCCCCGGCTGCGGGGAATACATAGAGGAGATAGCGCCGGGCGAGGGCTTTGCCCTTGGCGGCGCGTATGTGTCGGCCTTTGCGACGATGCACGACGCCGCCGGGAGCGTGGGCTACCGCCTGGACGCCGACGGGGCCTTCGGTGTGTGCACGGACCTCGGCTGCGTGACCGACGAGGTGCTCGACTGCCTTATGGGCGTAGACGCCGCGCTGATCGAGGCAAACCACGACGTGGACATGCTCCGCCGCGGCCCGTACCCCGCCTATCTCAAGCGTCGGATCCTCTCCGACCGCGGGCACCTCTCAAACGATGACTGCGCGCGCCTTGCCGTCGCACTCTCGGCCGGAGGGGCCGAAAGGCTGATACTCGGCCACCTGAGCCGCCACAACAACACCCCGGACGCGGCCTATGCCGCCGTCAGCTCGGCGCTGAGTGGGAGCTCGGCGCGCTGCGAGCTGCTCGTGGCGCCTCCGCTCGGGCCGCTGATCTTAGAGGAAAAGCGATGCTCGGCGTGACCTTCGTCTGTGTAGGCAGGATGCGCGAGGCGCATTATATTTCGGCCTTCGCGGAGTATGAAAAGCGCCTCGGCTCGCTCTGCCGCTTCGAGCTGAAGGAAATAGCGGAGGTACGGCTGCCGGAGCGGCCGTCGGACGCGGAGATAGCCGCCGCGCTGCGGCGCGAGGGCGAGGCTATAGAGCGCGCGGTGCCAAAGGGCGCGCTGACGGTGGCTATGTGCATAGAAGGCCGGCAGATGCCGAGCGAGGGACTCGCAAAGCTGCTGAATACCGCCGCGGAAGGCGGGCGGTCCCGGGTCTGCTTCATCGTGGGCGGCTCATACGGCCTGAGCGGGGACGTGAAGGGCCGCGCGGATCTGAAGCTCTCAATGTCGGAGATGACGTTCCCGCACCATCTGGCGAGGGTAATGCTCGCCGAGCAGGTGTACAGGGCGCTCACAATAAACAGCGGCTCGCGTTACCACAAGTGAGCCGGGGAGGTCTTTGAATGGAACATGTGCCGGAATGGAGCCGGGATCTGCCCGGGAAGCTCGCCGACAGCTGGCCGAAGGACGAAAAGGGCGGATATGTCGCCCCGGCCAAGCTCACGAGCTGCACGCAGCTCGACATGGGCGACGCCATCGTCGAGGGCCTGCTCGATTCGGCGGGGATACCGCACTTCAAGCGCTATCCGCACTATGGGGGCTTCGGCAACCTCATGCTCGGCATGAGCGCCGAGGGCGTGGACATCTACGTCCCCGAGACGCTGCTGGAGGACGCGCGTAACATACTTGAAGGAGATGCAGTGAACGATGAGGAGCTATAAGGAAGAGTATCAGTACTGGCTGGACAGCCCCGCGCTGGGCGAGGAGGAGTGGAAGGAGCTCTCCTCGATTGCCGGGGACGAGAAGGAGATAGAAAGCCGCTTTTACGCCCCGCTGGAGTTCGGCACCGCCGGGCTGCGCGGCATAATGGCGGTGGGGCTCAACCGCATGAACGTGCACGTCATCCGCTGGGCCACCCAGGCCTTCGCCGAAGTGGTGAAGGCGGAGGGCGAGGCGGCCTGCGAGAAGGGCGTCGTCGTCTGCTACGACTGCCGGCTGAACAGCGAGAGCTTCGCGCGCGAGGCGGCCTGCGTGATGGCGGCCAACGGTATCAAGGTGCGCATCTTCGACGCGCTGCGGCCGACGCCGGAGCTCAGCTTCGCCGTCATCCACTACGGCGCCACGGCCGGCATCAACATCACCGCCAGCCACAACCCGCGCGAGTACAACGGCTATAAGGTGTACTGGTCCGACGGCGCGCAGCTGCCGCCGCAGCACGCCGCGGCCGTCGCCGAGCAGATGGGCCGCATCGACATCTTCCACGGCGTGCGGCGCATGGGATTCGACGAGGCGAAGGCGAGCGGCATGATAACTGTCATCGGCGCGGAGACGGACGAGGCCTTTTTGCAGAACGTCATGGGCATGTCCATCAACCCGGACGTGGTGAAGAAGGTGGCGGACGAGTTCAAGATCGTCTATACGCCCTTCCACGGCGCAGGATACAAGCTCGTGCCGGAGGCGCTGCGGCGCCTGGGCGTGAAGCAGCTCTTCCCCGAGCCCAAGCAGATGGTGATAGATGGCAATTTCCCCACCGTTGAGAGCCCCAATCCGGAGAACCCGGAGGGCTTCTACCTGGCGGTGGACCTCGCCAAGCAAGTGGGCAGCGACCTCATCATCGGCACGGACCCGGACAGCGACCGCGTGGGCACCATGGTGCGCGGCGCGGACGGGGAGTATCACACCATCACCGGCAACCAGATGGGCGTGCTGCTGCTCGACTATATCATCAGCGCCCGCCGCGCAAAGGGTACGCTGCCGGCCAACGCGGCCTTTATCAAGACCATCGTCACCACCAACATGGGCCGCGAGATCGCCGAGCGCAACGGCATCCACGTGGACGAGACCTTCACCGGCTTCAAGTTCATGGCCGAGAAGCTCGCCGAGTACAAGCGCGACGGCTCCTATGAGTACATCCTCGCCTATGAGGAGAGCTACGGCTATATGATGGGCGACTACGTCCGCGACAAGGACGCCGTGACAGCCTCCATGATGATTGCGGAAATGGCAGCCTATTATTTCTCCCGCGGCATGACCCTCGCGGACGCGCTGGACAAGCTGTATGAAAAATATGGCTGGTTCGAGGAGAAGACGCTCAACCTGGTGATGCCGGGGCTCGACGGGCTGGAGAAGATGAAGGCCCTGATGGCCTCCCTGCGCGCCAAGCCGCCCAAGGAGATAGGCGGCACGGCCATATTGGGCATGCGCGATTACCAGAGCGGCAAGATCATGCTGGCGGACATCGGCGTCGTGGGCAAGACGCACATCTCCGGCTCCAACGTGCTCTATTTCGAGCTGGCGGACGGCACGGCCTTCATCGTGCGGCCCAGCGGCACGGAGCCCAAGATCAAGGTCTATATCCTCGCGCAGGGCGAGAGCCGCGAGCAGTGCGACGAGCGCGTGGCGCGCTACGCGGCCTATGCCGAGGGGCTGAGGAAGTAAAGGCGCGCAGAACATGCAACGAAGCCGGGCGGAGTTATCCGCCCGGCTAAAATACGGGAAATCGGGATGAGTAAGTTATGAAAGAATACCTGCAGCTCTTCTGGGCCTTCATCAAGGTCGGCGGGCTCACCTTCGGCGGCGGATACGCCATGCTGCCCATCTTGCAGCGCGACATCGTTGAAAAATACGGCTGGGCCACCGAGGCGGAGGTCATGGACTATTACGCCATGGCGCAGTGCCTGCCGGGCATTATCATGATAAACACCTCGGCCTTCATCGGCCAGCACCGGAAAGGGACGCTGGGCGGCTTCGTGGCCGGCTTTGCTTCGGCCTTCCCCAGCCTGGTCATCATCACCATCATCGCCGCCTTCCTCACGCGCTTTGCCGAGTACCCGGTGGTGCAGAACGCGTTCGCAGGCATCAGGGCGTGCGTGGTGGTGCTCATCGTCAACGCGCTGGTGAAGCTCTGGAAGAGCGCCATCGTGGACTGGAAGGCGCTGGTCATCGTATTTGCGCCGGTGTTCGCGCTGAGCGCCTTTACGGACGCCTCACCCATACTGCTGGTGGTGGCGGCGGCCGTGGCCGGCATCGTCATCAGCTCCATCACCGCCGCGGCGGCGAAGAAGAAGGGGGGCGAGGGCAAATGACGGCCTACCTGATGCTGCTGCTCCAGCTCTTCTGGGAGTTTTTGAAGATCGGCGTCTTTGCCGTCGGCGGCGGGATGGCCACGCTGCCATTCCTCTACGACCTCGGCGAAAAGACCGGCTGGTACACCTCCGCGCAGGTGCTCGACATGCTGGCCGTCAGCGAATCGACGCCCGGGCCCATCGGCATCAACATGGCCACCTATGTGGGCTACACCTGCGGCGGCGTGCCGGGGGCCATCCTGGCCACGCTGGGCACCATCCTGCCGGGCGTCATCCTCGTGATACTGCTGGCGAAGGCGCTGCAGCGCTTCCACGACAACAAGTATGTGCTGGGCGCGTTCTACGGGCTGCGGCCGGCCTCCACCGCCCTCATCGCCGCGGCCGGCATCGGGGTGCTGGGCGAATCGCTCTTTTCCCCCTCGCTCTACGAGCAGACGGGAAACGTCGCGGATTTCTTCTGCGTGGGGCCCATCATCCTCGCCGCCGTGCTGCTGTTTTTGACGAACTTCAAGCCCACCAAGAAGCTGCATCCGGTGATCTACATCGCGGCCAGCGCCGCGGTAGGCATCGTGTTCAAGCTGGGCGGTGTGTGACAAATACAAAGATCCCGTCCCTCGCAGAGGGACGGGATCTTTTCTG